>JAAZDR010000264.1 GCA_012512705.1 Bacillota bacterium | reverse complement strand
CTTATTAACGATCGGATAATATTAATTATGTGTAATCGTTAGCACTCACCCCTAGTGAGTGCTAATAAGAAATAAGAAGGCCACTAAATTTACAAGGAGGTTTTACTATGAATCTTAAACCTTTAGGCGACCGGTTGGTGATCAAGGTTTTGGAGGTAGAAGAAAAAACGCCAAGCGGTATTGTCCTTCCCGACAAAGCAAAAGAGAAACCCCAGGAAGGTGAGGTTGTGGCAGTCGGCAGCGGTAAAATTCTGGACGACGGCACCAGGCTCGAACCGGAAGTTAAGGTTGGCGACCGTGTAATCTACTCTAAGTATGCCGGCAGTGAAATAAAAATTGAGGGGCAGGAATATCTAATTCTGCGTCAAGACGATGTATTGGCAATCGTTGAGTAGCATAAATAGCTTTAACCAGTGATAAAAAAATTACTTAGGAGGTTTTGAAAATGGCTAAAGATATCCTTTTTCGGGAAGATGCCCGTCGTGACCTTGAAAGAGGCGTAAATAAACTGGCAGATACAGTCAAGGTAACGCTCGGTCCCAAAGGCCGGAATGTTGTACTTGATAAAAAATTTGGTTCACCACAGATTACCAATGACGGTGTTACAATTGCCCGTGAGATCGAATTAGAAGACCCAGTAGAGAATATGGGTGCTCAGCTGGTAAAAGAAGTGGCTACTAAGACTCAGGATGTAGCTGGTGACGGAACGACTACGGCAACTATTCTCGCCCAGGCAATTATTCGCGAAGGGATTAAGAACGTGACCGCTGGGGCGAACCCGATGATTCTTAAACGCGGTATTGAAAAGGCTACCGCAAAAGTAGTGGAAGAGATTAAGAAAATGTCAAAGCCGGTAGAGGAAAAAGAAGCGATTGCGCAAGTAGCTTCTATTTCCGCTGATGATGAAAATATCGGCAAATTGATTGCTGAGGCGATGGATAAGGTAGGAAAAGACGGTGTGATCACCGTATAAGAATCCAAAGGCTTCACTACTGATCTGAAGGTAGTAGAAGGGATGCAGTTTGATCGCGGCTACATCTCCCCCTATATGGTAACGGATACAGAAAAAATGGAAGCTGTTTTAGAGGAACCTTATATCCTGCTTACTGACCGCAAGCTCAGCAATATCCATGATCTGCTACCTTTATTGGAGAAAGTTGTTCAGCAGGGCAAGCAGATGCTCCTGGTTGCCGAGGATGTAGAAGGTGAAGCACTGGCAACGCTTGTTGTGAACAAAATTCGCGGTACATTTACCTGTGTGGCAGTAAAAGCTCCCGGCTTTGGCGACCGGCGCAAAGCGATGCTCGAAGATATTGCCGTCCTCACTGGCGGACAGGTCGCCTCCGAAGATCTTGGCATTGACTTTAAAAATGTAGACCTGAGTATGCTCGGTCGCGCACGCCAGGTGAGAGTGTCTAAGGAAGAGACCGTGATTGTTGATGGTGCAGGCTCTTCAAGGGATATCGAGAAGAGAATTTCCCAGATACGTGCTCAGATCGAAGAGAGCACCTCTGATTTTGACCGTGAAAAGCTTCAGGAACGTCTGGCTAAGCTGGCTGGCGGTGTTGCTGTAATTGAAGTCGGTGCAGCTACAGAAACAGAGATGAAAGAAAAGAAATTAAGAATTGAAGATGACCTTTCCGCAACGCGTGCTGCTGTTGAAGAAGGAATTGTTCCTGGCGGCGGTGTGACCTATCTAAATGCTATTGGTGCTCTGGAAAAGTTGGAAGAAGAGCTCTCCGGAGATGAACTGACAGGGGTTAAAATTATTCGCCGTGCTATGGAAGAGCCGTTACGCATGATTGCCAGCAATGCCGGTTCCGACGGTTCTGTAGTTGTGGAAAAAGTTAAGAGTATGGAACCGGGTAAAGGATTCAATGCCTTTACTGAGGAATATGTGGATATGATGGCAGCCGGGATCGTTGATCCCGCGAAAGTGGCACGTTCGGCAGTGCAAAATGCTTCTAGTATTGCGGCGATGTTCCTGACCACTGAGAGCGTTGTTTTTGAAAAACCAGAAAAGGAAAATGCTGCGCCTGGTGGAATGCCCAACGGAATGCCTCCGATGTAAAAATAATACCGAAACATCCTTTCCCCAGTTGGAGGAAGGATGTTTTTTTATAGGTATAAATAAAAAGGAATAGAGATTAAACTATTAAATGTTATAATAACAACTAAAGGGAAATTAAGCACTAAACAATGCTGCCGCTAAAAGCAGCAGCGATCGCCAGGAAAGGGGAATAGAATGATTACCGAAAAAATACTTATTTTAGATTTCGGCGGACAATATACCCAGCTTATTGCCCGGCGGGTGAGGGAGCATAAAGTTTATTGTGAGATCGTTCCTTATAACACCCCGCTGGCGGAGATAAGGAAGCATAATCCTAAAGGGATCATCCTTTCCGGCTGCGGAGCGAGCGTCTATGATCAAAGGGGGCTTCTTTGCGAGCGGGAGTTGTTTGATTTAGGGATCCCTGTACTGGGGATCGATTATGGAATGCAGGTGATAGCTCATCTTTTGGGCGGCAAGGTTAAGCAGGCACGGCACGCTGAATGCAGGCACACAGATATCGAAGTGCTTTTGGAAACACCGCTTTTTCAGGGAATCGCGGAGCGAAAAGAACGGCTTTCCACATGGATGAGTCAAGGTGACTATCTCCTTCAGGCTCCCCCGGGATTTAAAATAAGCGCTGTCAGTGGAAACTCTAAGCCGGCAGCAATGGTAGAGACAAGGAAAAAGTTGTTTGCTGTTCAATTTCATCCGGAAGTGGAGTATACTGCCCGGGGTAAAGAGATAATCGCAAACTTTTTATTTAAAATTTGTGGCCTTAAGGGCAATTGGACGATGGAATCCTTCATTGAACAAATGGAAGTCAATATTAGGGCCCGGGTCAGCCCTGATGAAAAAGCGGTCTGTGCATTAAGCGGCGGCGTTGATTCTTCGGTGGCAGCAATGCTTGTGCACAAAGCTATTGGTGGACGTTTGACCTGTATTTTTGTCGATCATGGGT
>JAAZDR010000263.1 GCA_012512705.1 Bacillota bacterium | reverse complement strand
TTTGCTGAAGGTCGACGCATCAGGGAAGCCTTTATTCCTTCTGAGCCGGGTTTGGTTTTCCTTGCTGCCGATTATTCGCAGATCGAACTACGCGTATTGGCCCATCTTTCCAAAGACCCTACTCTTCTGGAAGCTTTTATTAAAGGGGAAGATATTCATCAGCGGACGGCGGCAGAAATTTTTGCTACTCCGCCGGAGGAAGTAACACCATTAATGCGCAACCGTGCCAAAGCAATTAATTTCGGGATTATTTACGGGATGAGTGATTACGGACTAGCTCAGGATATTGATGTCTCTCGGGAAGAAGCACGTAAATATATAGAGAGCTATTTTGAGCGTTATCAGGGTGTTAAAGCATATATGGAGGAGATAATCTCCCAGGCAAGGCAAACAGGATATGTAACCACTATTTTAAATCGAAGACGATACCTTCCGGAGATTAATGCCGTTAATTTTAGCCGGCGCTCTTTTGCGGAGCGAACGGCACGCAATACCCCTATCCAGGGCTCGGCAGCGGATATTATAAAGTTGGCGATGTTAAAAATTAGCGAGCTCTTGCAACAAAATCGAGACCAATTAAAAGCACGGCTGCTGTTGCAGATTCATGATGAGCTAATCTTCGAAGTCCCCGTTGACGAACTATCTAAGGCTGCTGAACTGGTTCTAGAGTGTATGGAAAATGCTTATCTCCTCGCAGTACCTTTAAAGGTAGATTTAAAAACAGGTAAGAATTTGTACCATATGCATCCTTATAAAATTAAAGAATAAAATGAGGGTGATTTAGAAGGAGGTCCTGCGATTGCCGGAATTACCAGAGGTGGAAACAATTAAACGTGGGTTGCAAAGATTAGTTACTGGTAAAATCATATCTGAGGCTCATTTATTTGACAAGCGAGCGGTTCTTTCCCCTGAGCCGGCTTTATTTAAGAGAAGGATCAGTGGTCGTAGAGTGCTGAGTGTTGAAAGGCGTGGGAAATACATCCTTATGAAGTTGACAGATGATAAACTCCTTGTCATACATCTGCGAATGACGGGACAGCTCATATATTTCCCAAATAATATGCGCCCCGAAAAGTCAACAAGGGTTCTATTTAAGTTTATAACCTCTGATGAGCTCCATTTTAACGACCTAAGAAGATTTGGCACTTTGTGGCTGATTAATTCGGCGGATAAAAGTTTGCTCAAGGGGCTTTCGAGCTTGGGTCCTGAACCCTTATCTGCAAAATTTAACCTGTCGGCTTTTACACAACTGTTAAAAAATAAAAAGCAGCGAAAAATAAAAGCACTTTTACTTGATCAAGCTTGTATAGCGGGTTTAGGGAATATTTATACGGACGAGATATTATACAGGGCTGCTATTCATCCTGCTTGTAGAGCTGGTTCACTTACGACAAAAGAGATTGGCGAGCTTTATGAAACCTTACGCACAACTTTGTTGGAGGCTATTGAATTGGGGGGCACAAGCACTAAAGATTATCTCAATACTTGGGGAGAAACAGGGTATTTCCAATTCTATTTGCAGGTGTACGGACGTAGAAATCAACCTTGTCTGAGGTGCAGTACACCAATAGAGCGTACAGTAATTGCTGGTCGCGGTACTTATTTTTGTCCATCTTGTCAGCGCTACTACGTGAAATAAAATTATGTAATGCGAAAGAAAGGAAGATTATTTTTGTTAGTTGTTGGTCTTACAGGTGGGATCGCGTGCGGTAAATCAACTGTAGCAGCGATGTTGGCAAAAAAAGGGGCAATAGTTATTGATGCTGATCAAATTGCCCGCGATCTTGTTCGTCCACAGAAACCTGCTTGGAGCGAAATAGTGAATTGTTTTGGAGAAGAGATTCTGAACCCGGACAATACTTTAAACCGGAGCTTACTTGGCAAGTTAGTATTCAAAGAGAAAAAAAAGCGTTTGGAATTAGAAAGGATAATTCATCCGCGCGTGAAGGCAGAGATAAATAGAATTTGCAAAAGACTAGAGCAAAAGAACTTTCAAGGGGTGCTTGTATTAGATGTTCCTCTTCTTGTGGAAACAAAGATGTATAAAAACGTTGATTTTGTTGTGGTTGTTGTCGCCAGTGAGGATATTCAGGTAAAAAGGCTACAAAAACGGAACTTATTAACTGTTGAAGAGGCTTTAAGGCGTATTAGCGCCCAAATGCCCTTGGAGAAAAAGAAGGGTTACGCTGATTTTATTATTGAAAATAATGGTAATTTGACTGAAACAGAGGCGCGTGTCGAAGAGTTATGGCGGATATTAAA
>JAAZDR010000262.1 GCA_012512705.1 Bacillota bacterium | reverse complement strand
GTGTTTTTGTCCAGTTTGAAGATGAGATCGCCAGTATGGGCGCTGTAGTCGGCGCTTCTGTTGCTGGAAGGAAAGCATTGACCGCTACCAGCGGGCCGGGATTTACTTTAAAGCAGGAAAACCTCGGATACGCAATTATGATTCAAATCCCTTGTGTTGTTATTAATGTGCAGCGAGGCGGTCCCAGTACCGGGCTGCCGACCTTACCAAGCCAGTCTGATGTGATGCAGGCTCGCTGGGGAACACACGGGGATCATCCGATTATTGCTGTTGCTCCTGCTTCTGTACGCGAGTGTTTTGACCTGACAGTGAGGGCATTTAATCTCTCTGAAAAATACCGTATTCCAGTAATTGTTTTGTCTGATGCAATAATTGGACATATGCGCGAAAAGATTGAAATCCCCGCAGCCGATGAAATTGAAATTATTAATAGGAAAAAGCCAACTGTCCCTCCTGAGGAATACAAACCTTTTGCTGATGACGGAACAGGGATTCCGCCGATGGCGAATATGGGCGATGGTTATCTTTTCCACATGACCAGCAATAACTATGATGACGAAGGTTTTCCGGCTACCAATGATCATGAGATAGCCGATTACCGTCTTAAACAGCTGCATAATAAGATTGATCGTTATCGGGATGATATTATTGATGTAGAGGAATATCTAGCTGAAGATGCTGAATTATTGGTCTTTGCATTTGGTTCAACGGCAAGGTCTGCTCGTGGGGCAGTGAAGGAAGCGCGCAAAGAAGGTATTAAAGCTGGTCTGTTTCGGCCAAAGACAATCTGGCCTTTCCCTGATCAGGAGCTTGCTCATGCTGTATCGCGGGGCGTGAAACATGTAATTTGCGCAGAGATGAACCTTTCTCAGCTGGAAGGTGAAGTATTGAAAGCAACCAGGGGCCAGGATGTAGCGGTTCATGGTTTGCATCAAAATGATGGTCGATTAATTTCACCGCAGCAGGTGCTTACAAAAGTGAAAGAGGTGCTCAATAATGGCTAATAATGGTTTTAAAAAATACCTTCGCACATATAAATTACCACATATCTGGTGTCCTGGCTGTGGGCACGGCATTATTTTAGGGGCGGCTTTGAGGGCGATGGTTCGCTTAAAGCTTGACCCTTATAAAACGGTAGTCGTCTCCGGTATCGGTTGTTCGGCTCGAACCAGCGCCTATATCAACTGTATGACCTTTCAGACCACCCACGGCCGCGCTCTCACCTTTGCCAGCGGAATCAAGCTTGCGCGGCCGGAGCTGACAGTGATCGTTTTTACTGGCGATGGCGATGGAGCAGCGATTGGGGGCAACCACCTTATCCATGCTGCGCGGCGCAATATTGATCTGACTACGATTCTTTTGAACAATAATATTTACGGGATGACTGGCGGCCAGTATTCACCGCTTACGCCAAATCAGAAGCTTGCTACTACAGCGCCTTATGGTAACCTGGAGCAGGAATTTGATATGTGTAAGCTGGCAGAGGCTGCAGGGGCAACCTATGTTGCACGCGGTATCGCCCATGATCCCAGGCAGTTGAGCAAACTCATTGAAGAGGCGATTAAGCATAAGGGATTTTCTTTTGTTGAAGGGGTTAGCCACTGCCCGATTGGTTTCGGGAGAAGAAACAAGATCGCTTCCCCAATTAAACTGATGAAATATGTTAAAGAGAGGGCAGTCCGCGTTAAAGCAGCACAAAAGATGTCGCCGGAGGAGCTGGAAGGAAAGTTTTTAGTAGGCGAATTGCATCGCTGCGAACGGCCTGAGTTTACTGAACAATATGCTCGGTTGGCAGAACGCTTACAGAAGGAGGCACAGGCATAATGGCAAAAGAATACCAGGTGCGGCTCAGTGGTTTTGGCGGCCAGGGCCTAGTACTTGCCGGTATTATTCTTGGTGAGGCTGTGGCCCTTTATGAGAACAAATATACAATTCAGACCCAATCATACGGTCCAGAGGCTCGCGGCGGGGCGAGCAGGTCAGAGGTTGTTATTGGCGAAGAGGAAGTAGATCTTTTAGAGGTCACCTCTCCGGATCTACTCTTGGCACTATCCCAGGAAGCCTGCGATAAATATATAGTTGATCTCAAGGAAGATGGCATAGTGATCATTGATCCTGATTTTGTAAAAAATCCTCCGCAGAAAGGGCAAATATATGAAGTGCCGATTACCAAGATCGCGCAGGAGAAACTGGGCAAAACAATCGTGGCTAATATGGTTGCTCTTGGGGCGATCGCTGCAATTACGAAGATCGTAAGCAAGGAGGCATTGCAAAAAGCAGTGGTGCACCGTGTTCCCAAGGGGACGGAAGAGCTCAATCAAAAAGCAATCGCTTTGGGATTTGAGGCTGCTAAAAATTTGGTTTAGCAGAAAAGGGGGAAGAACAAGATGAAACTACTAGAATATCAGGGAAAACAATTATTCGAAGCAAACGGTATTAAGGTGCCTAGGGGCCAGGTGGTAGCTAGCGCTGAAGAAGCCAGAACTGCTGCTGAAGCGCTGGGAGGAAATGCTGTCCTTAAAGTGCAGGTTCCAGTTGGCGGGCGTGGTAAAGCCGGAGGAATCAAGCTGATTGACAGCGCAGATGAAGCCCCACTGGTAGCGGAAAAGCTTTTAAATATGGAAATCAAAGGTTTTAGTGTTGAAAAACTGCTTGTTGAAGAAAAAATGGATATCGCCAAAGAGATTTATCTCGGCCTGATTGTTGATACAGATACCGGGAATATTGTAATGCTTTTTTCACCTGAAGGCGGGATGGATATTGAGCAGGTAGCTGAAGAGAAACCAGAAAAAGTATTCCGGCTTGTTATTGATCCCACAAGCCCACCACCGTTTTATCGTCTGCGGCCCTTTATCCGCCAAGGAGGCTTCAGCGGAAAGCTGCTTAATGAACTGACACAATTTGCTTATAACCTCCTCCGCCTTTTTTTGGAAAGGGACCTGCTCGTAGGGGAGATAAACCCGCTGATCGTGCTCCGCGATGGACGGGTTGTTGCTGGAGACTCCAAGGTTGAGGTAGATGATAATGCTCTATTCCGCCATCAATTTGAAGTCAATTTTTGGGAAGATAGCGATGAGCTGGAAAAAGAGGCTCGGGAAATCGGGGTAACCTATGTTAAGTTAGATGGCAATATTGGCGTGATCGCTAGCGGTGCTGGCCTGGGGATGGGAACGATGGATCTACTGGAAGAGGTCGGCCTTGCGCCAGCTAATTTTTTGGAAACTGGCGGCGGTATTACGGAAGAGCTGATGTATAAGGCAACAAAGTTAGTTTGTAAAAACGAAAAAGTTAGCGGCTTGATTATCAATCTCTACGGAGGGGTTAACCCGATTGAAAAAGGGGCTAAAGGAATTGTCCGCGCTATAAAAGAGCTTAACCCTGCTCCGCCCGTTGTCGTTAAGGCTTTGGGCAACAAGCAGGAAGAGTGCTGGGAAACGCTGCGTAGCGGTGGAATCACGGTCGTTAACTCCGTGAGAACAGAAGCGGCTGTTGAACGTCTTGTAGAGCTTATGGCTACACAGAAGCAGTAAACAATATAGTGGGGTGAAAAAAATGAGCATTTTGCTTACTAAAGAAACCAGAGCGATTGTTCAAGGTGTTACAGGGCGGATTGGCAGTGTTCAAACGAAGTGGATGCTTGAATATGGAACAAATTTAGTAGCTGGGGTTACACCGGGACGAGGGGGAGAGGAAGTCCACGGACTTCCCGTCTATGACGATGTATATGAAGCGGTGGAAAAACACCAGGCAAATGCCACCGTGTTATTTGTCCCTGCACCTTTCACCCGGGATGCAGTATTAGAGGCAATTGATGCCGGGATTAAGTTAATCGTTGCTGTTCCCGAACATGTACCTGTACACGATGTGCTGGTGATGAAAAAAGAAGCAGAAAAACATGGTGCCTGGCTTTTAGGGCCGAATACACCGGGTATTATCAGTCCCGGCATTGGTAAACTGGGGATCATGCCCGGAAATATGTTTGTCGAAGGCAAAATCGGCATTATTTCCCGCAGCGGGACACTTTCTTACGAAATAGCCGGCCTTTTAAATGAAGCCGGCTATGGACAGAGCTCTCTCGTTGGCGTTGGCGGTGATCCGGTTGTTGGGACACGTATGGTGAAAATCTTGCGTGAGTTTGAGGCTGATCCGCAGACAGAAGCAGTCGTTATCGTCGGTGAGATCGGCGGTACGGCAGAAGAAGAGGCTGCAGAATTTATTAAAGTGATGAGCAAGCCTGTGGTGGGATATATTGCCGGCCGTACAGCTCCTCCTGGTCGACGTATGGGGCATGCTGGTGCGATTATCAGTAAAGAAGGTCAGGGAACTGTGGAGAGCAAAGCCAAGGCTTTGACCGCAGCCGGTGCTCCAGTGGCGAATAAACCTACTGAAGTAGTAGAACTGCTGAAAGAACGCCTGTAGTTTATAGAAGGAGAATACAGATGAAAGTCGAAATAAGTGTTGGCGGGCAAAACCAGGTTCTTGATTTTACAGGTATGAATTATCGTGGTCTTTTGCAGCCAAAAGAGCCCGAGACTTCTGAAAATCTTGCCGATATGATCGAGCAAGCTTTGAACACACCAATCAAAACAAGACCATTACGTGAACTAGCCAAGCCGGGACAGAAAGTCGTGATCATTGCTACCGATATAACCAGAGAGTTCCGTGAAGATCTGCTGCTCCCGGCACTGGCTAAAGAGCTTAATGCCGCTGGCGTAAAAGATGAACAGATAACTATTCTTGTAGCCACAGGAACACATCGTCCAAATAATGAAGAAGAATGCCGGAAAATGTTCGGTGAAGAAGTAATGCGCCGTTTCCGAGTAGTAAACCATGATGCTTATGATGAAGAGATGCTCGTTAAGCTGGGCAGCACTTCGCACGGCTTCCCTATAACAGTAAACAAAATTGTTGCCGAGGCAGATCTAAAAATTGCTACCGGCTGTATAGAGCCCCATCTCTTTGCCGGGTATAGCGGCGGCGTAAAAAGCGTTTCTGTCGGCGTTGCTGGTGAAGAAACTATTGCTGCCACCCATAACGCCCAAATCCTTGACGATCCCCGTACCAGACTGGGAGTCATTGAGGGAAATATTTTTAGACAGTTTTTGGAAGAGGCAGCAGCTATTGTTGGTTTAGATTTTGTGCTCAATGTTGTTCTTTCACCAGAGAAAAAGATCTGGAAAATTGTAGCCGGCGATCCGGTGCAGGCTCATGCTCGGGGTGTAGAATATGCACGTCGTCTGTACGAGGTGGAGGTTGACGGCACAGCGGACATCATTGTTGCTGTTCCCGGTTATCCAAAGGACAGGGATCTTTATCAAGCAACGCGGGCGGCGAACTCCATAGTATTTGGACCGCGCCCTTTTATTAAGGAGGGGGGCGTGATTATTATCCCCGCTCTCTGTCAGGATGGTGTTGGACATAGGGGTTATCTGGAATGGATGAGCGATGTCTCCAGCCCTGAAGAGGCTTTGGAAAAGTTTTATCGTGTGGGCTGTCGTCCGGGAGAGCATAAAGTTTTTGTAATGGCCCGTATTGCTAAGCGTGCAGAAGTGATCGTTGCTGGCTCTAGCATTAGCGAAAAAATACTAAGGCAGCTTCTCATTACCCCAGCGGATCATATTGAAGACGCACTGGAAAAAGCGCTGCGGAGGCTTGGACCCGGCGCATCGATCTGGGTTATGCCACGGGCTACTGTTACTATTCCTGTAGTTAAGGAATAACCGTTTCGCTATTATTATAACTTTAATTATAAAGTTGAGGAGGAGAAACGATGAAGAAAAAAGTTTTAATCGCGGAAAAAATTCACAGCAGTGGCCTGAATCTTTTAAAAGAAAAAGTTGATCTCCATGAACTATATAATCCTTCTTATGAAGAGCTCATACGCAATGTCTATGACAAAGAAGCGATCATTGTTCGTGGCGCTGTAGGGATTAACAAGGAGATCATCGATAATGCACCAGAGCTCAAAGTGATCGGGGTCGGGGCAATCGGGACAAACCATATTGATGTCGCCTATGCAAAAGAAAAAGGGATTGAGGTATATAATGTGCCCGCAGGAAGCACCTATGCGGTGCCAGAGCTAACGATCGGCTTAATGATTACTGTTGCGCGCAAGATTGTTCCTGCTTATCATTCGGTGCTTGAAGGCGAGTGGGACAAGCATACCTATCAGGGGAGGCAGTTGAAAGATAAGGCCTTAGGTATAATCGCCCTTGGTAAAATCGGTAGCCGTGTAGCAAAGCTTGCCCAGGCATTTGATATGAATGTTATTGCTTTTGATCCTTACGTGAAGCCCGAGCTTGCTAAAGAGGTAGGAGTGAAGCTAGTAGATATCGACACCCTCTGTGAACGGGCTGACGTTATTTCAATACATGCTCCACTCACAGAAGACACCCGCGATTTAATCAATGAAGAGCGCATCAAAAAGATGAAACCGGGAGTGATCATCCTCAATATGGGTCGTGGGGGTATACTCAACGAAGATGCTGCCTACCGTGCCATCAAAGAAGGTCGTATCTATGGTCTTGGTCTAGATGTCATGGAAAAAGAACCTCCGGGGAAATCAAGGCTGTTTGAGTTAGAGAATGTCGTCGTCACGCCGCATATCGGCGCAGCCACGGATGAATCGCAGCAAGTAATTGCCTTGGAGATTGCTGAAAAAGTTTTAAAGGCCCTTAATTTAATGTAAATTTTAGATATATTTTTTGCTTTTGTGTTATTTCAGATTTATACACTGTATATTCTTGAAACAGTGTTAAAATGTTATAAGTTAAATCTGGGTTAATTGCCCCATATAAGTAATTTGTTAGGAGATATTAAGAGTTAATCCAAGCCAGGGAAAGACATGGGTGGAGGAAAAGGACGAACAGTTTTATCGCCGTTATATGGGTGGGGGTGCCACTGGGCGCATATTACGTTTTAAATTATGTTAAGCCGGGCACTGATGCTTTTGACCCGGAAAATGTAATTGTTTTTGGTGGAAGTGTTGTAACGGGTGCTCGTATAGCGGGTTTTACTAGGCATTCAGTAACTAGTATCTCCCCGTTGATTGGTGGGATATCTGACTCTGAAGCGGGCGGTTTTTGGGCGAGAGAGCTAAAGGCAGCTGGTTTCGACGCAGTTGTTGTGCAAGGTTGTTCTCCGAAACTGGTCTATCTCTGGCTTAATAACGGGAAGGCAGAGATAAAGGATGCCACTCATATTTGGGGTAGGGTAACCGGAGATGCTCAGGATATCATTCGTAAAGAAAATAATGATGAGTCAATAAATATATGGAATACGGAACGGCAGGCCTCAAAGCTGGTGGAACAGGACCTTTCCTTGGTATCCAGAATGAAACTTCCTCACTGCCAACGAAAAATTGGAAGACAGGTTATCTTGAAGGTGGCAGAAACATTTCTGGTGACACAGTGCAAAAGGAAATATTCGCTGGTCACGAAGGCTGCTTTGCTTGTCCGGTCGTTTGTAAGAAAGCAGTAAAAGCTGAAAAACCCTATGAGATAGATTTACGGTATGGCGATCCTGAATACGAATCTCTTGCATATTAACAGATAATATTTTTGGGTATTTACCCTAGCGTATTTAGCTAGGGTAAATCAATGATAGAGGCTATATAAAGCTATTTTAGAATATTGCTAATTGGTGTAATTTATGATTTTCATATGATGCTCAACTCTTTGATAGGAAAAGTGCACTAAAACGCCGAATATATATATAAATATCAATGAGGAGAGGGTGGTATAAATTGCCAATTGTCCAGATTGAAATGATTGAAGGTCGTAGTGTGGAAAAGAAAAGGAAAATGGTTAAGGGTATCACTGAAGCAATCGTGGAAGCGATTGGTTGTGAACCTGGGGCAGTAAGAATAATCATTCGCGATATAGCCAAACACAATATTGGGGATGGCGGCGAGCTGATGAGCGATAAATAATAGTATAGATGCAAAGGAGTGTTGCTAATGCCCTATGGGTACCATGGAAAAATCCTTAGGGTTGATCTCAGCAAAGGTAGTACCTGGGTAGAGGAGAAAGATGAGCAGTTTTATCGTCGCTACATGGGTGGCGGTGCGTTAGGCGCTTATTATGTTTTACAAAACGTCAAGCCGGGAACCGATGCTTTTGACCCGCAAAACGTGATCGTTTTTGGTGGCAGTGTTGTAACTGGTGTACGGATTGCCGGGTTTACACGCCACTCTGTAACTAGCGTTTCACCTTTAACAGGGGGTATCCTTGATAGCGAGGCCGGTGGTTTTTGGGGGAGAGAGTTGAAAGCAGCCGGATACGATGCTATAGTGGTGGAGGGTAAAGCCCCTAAGCCGGTTTACCTATGGATAAATGATGGTGAGGTTGAAATAAAAGACGCGGGCCACCTTTGGGGGAAGGTCACCGGGGAGGCACAGGACATTATTCGTCAGGAAAATGGTGATCAGCGGATTCGCGTTCTCGGGATTGGCCCTGCCGGTGAAAATATGGTACGTTATGCCTGCATTTTGAATGAACTAAGAGACGCCAACGGCCGTGGTGGTCTGGGTGCGGTCATGGGATCCAAGAACCTAAAGGCGATTGCCGTACGGGGTAATAATTTCCCAGAGGTTGCAGATCCAGAAACCGTGAAGAAAATCGCGAGGAGTTTTGTCAAGAAGTTTAAGGATTTTGGAACGGGCAGATTACGCCAACTCGGCACTGGTGGCACTCCCATCGCACAGAATTCGACATCCCAGCTTCCGACGCATAACTGGAAGACTGGTTATTTCGAAAATGCAGACAAAATTTCCGCCCAAACTTTCCATGAAACGATGTTTGCAGGTGACGAAGGCTGCTTCGCCTGCCCAGTAGTATGTAAGAAAGCTGTTAAAGCGGAGGAGCCCTATAAGATCGATCCCCGGTATGGCGGCCCAGAGTATGAAACTCTAGCGGCCCTCGGTTCTTATACCGGTATATCCGACATTAACGCGGTTGCCAAGGGCCATGAGCTTTGTAACAAATATTCTCTAGATACTATTTCTACTGGTGCGGTAATCGCTTTTGCCATGGATTGTTATGAGAACGGCATTCTCAGCAAAGAGGATGCTGATGGGCTGGAGCTTAAATTTGGTAACGCTTCGGTTTTAGTTCCGCTGATCGAAAAGATTGCCCGACGTGAAGGGGTAGGGGATCTTCTGGCCGAAGGAGTAAAAAGAATAGCAGCGAAGCTGGGGCCAGAGTCTGAGAAACTTGCTGTCCACTGTAAAGGGTTGGAGTTCCCAGCGCATGAGCCACGCGTGAAGAGATCGCTTGCCCTTGCTTACGGGACGACCCCGATCGGTGCTGATCATATGGCCAGTGAACACGATCCTAATATCGCACCAACGGCACCTGACCTTGTTGCCGACCGCCTCAAGCCTCTGGGAATTAATGAACGAGTAGAGCTTGACGATCTGGGTTCCAAAAAAGTGAGCTTTTTTTATCAGACCAGCATTATCTACAGCATGCTCAACTGCCTTGATATCTGCATGTTCTGTATGGCGCCTTCCCGGCCGATAAATTACAATGAACTGGTAGATGCTGTTGATGCGGTAACTGGCTGGGAGACCAGTCTTCTTGAGCTGGCTAAGGTTGGTGAACGCCGCTTGTTGATGATGCGTGCCTTTAATAATGCTTGCGGGATGACGAAAGAAGATGACCTTCTGCCACCACGGATGCATGAGCCCCTTGCTAGTGGCGACACCAAGGGTAATAAAATCGATAAAAAAGAGTACCGTCAGGCACTGGAAACCCTTTATGAGCTTTCCGGTTGGGATGAGGACGGCAGGCCCAGGAACTCAAAAATGATAGCGCTCGATCTCGACTGGGTTGGAGAGAGGCTGAAGGCGAATTAAAAAGCCAGGGCTCGTTGCGGTATATGCGTAATCGGTAAAGATGTTCCGGAGTAGATCGCATCAGGTTCAATAGTAAACACGTGTTAGTCAATAACGGTTAATAATTAAAGCTTTAAGCCAGGCCCTGGTCAAAACTACAGGGCCTGGCTTTGTTAAATAAATTGTTTAATTAAGGCACAGGAGTAAGTGTTTTTAAGCGGTGCATATGGTAAACTATACTTATTATTAACTAACAATGAGAAGCAGTTTTGCTAATGTGCATTGGCAGAATGCGGTTAATACTCGTTCCTAGCAATGCTTGTGGGGTAATTCATATGGCTATAAAATATGGTTGGTACTATCGCCTGAGCGAATTTTTTCGGAAAAGATTCGGCCACCGGATCTATAAAATACCTGTTCATGCTGCTTTTACCTGCCCAAATCGGGATGGCACCATCGGCTCCGGGGGTTGCACATTTTGTTACAATCCCAGTTTCAGCCTTGCTGTGGCACAAGAGGGGATCTCTGTGCGTGAGCAGGTAGAGCAGGCAAGGGCGCAAAAGAAAAAGAAGTATCCCAAAGCGAGATTCCTTGTTTATTTTCAGTCTTATACAAACACTTACGGTGAAGTGGAACATTTGCGAAATCTTTACGATCAGGCGCTTGCAGCAGCAGAGGATATTGTCGGTTTGGCCATAGCCACGCGCCCAGACTGTGTTAATCGAGAAATCCTCGATATTCTTGAAGGTTATGCCAAGCGGTACCATCTCTGGTTGGAGTATGGTTTGCAGTCGGCCCATAACGCAACTCTGGACAGGATCAACCGCGGGCATGATTGTGAAACGTTTATAAAAGCTGTGCAAGAAACAAAAGGAAGAGGTATATTTATTTCCGCACATATTATTCTCGGCGTGCCGGGGGAAAGAAGAGAGCAGATGCGGCAAACTGTGGAACTATTAAACAGATTGGCAGTAGATGGCGTAAAGTTTCATCACCTACAAGTGGTGAAGAATACCCCCCTTGCGAATGATTATCTTCGCGGCCAGGTGCAGACTTTAACTTTGGACGAATATATCCCGTTAATCTGTGATCTGTTAGAGCACCTTTCTCCCCGCATAGTTGTCCATCGCCTCGTTGGCGAAACTCTTGACCACGACCTTTTGCTTGCCCCGCACTGGGAAAAGCAAAAATCATTAATCATTCAGGATATCGAGAGCGAGCTAAAGAGGCGTAAAAGTTATCAGGGATTTTTGTATAGAAAACTATAATTTGTTAAAAGGATTTATAATTTAAAGTGTCGAATAATTAGCTTATATTTTAATTCAAAAATGAATTGAATTTTTGGTTTGTTAATGTCAATTAAGAAAGATTGGGGTAGGATGATGG
>JAAZDR010000261.1 GCA_012512705.1 Bacillota bacterium | reverse complement strand
CACCCTTATTAGATAGTTGTTCTTTTTGATCGTATTTAGAATTCCTTGCTTCTTTAATACTAAGGCTGATCCTTTTTGCTTCCTGGTTTATATCCAAGATCTTCACTTCTATTTCTTCTCCCTCAGAGACAACTTCTGAAGGTTCTTTAACATGATAATCAGCCATTTGTGAAATATGCACAAGCCCTTCTACACCAGGCAAAATTTCGACAAAAGCACCGAAATTAACAAGACGTGTCACTTTACCCGAGACTATTTCTCCTTTTTGAAACTTGTCCGAAACTTCGCTCCAAGGATCTGGAAGTGATTGTCTGATACTGAGACTAACCCTTTCTCTTTCAGGTATAACATCTAAAACCTTGATTTTTACTTCCTCTCCCTCTTTTAAAACATCTTTAGGGTGCTCCACTCTTTCCCAGGATATTTCAGAAATATGGACAAGGCCGTCAATTCCACCGATATCAACAAAAGCACCAAAATCAGTAAGCCTGCGTACGACGCCGGTTAGAACATCCCCTTTTTGCAAATCATTCAAGACAGCCTGTTTTCTCGCTTCCGCTTCTTCTTCTAAAACCTGCTTGCGTGAAAGGATTACCTTGTCCCTTTCGCGGTTTAGTTCAATAACCTTAAAAGAAAATTCCTCTCCCCGGAACTGTTGAAAATCTGGTATGTAGCGTGTATCTACCAGGGAACCAGGCATGAAACCTTCAATTCCACTGCCTAGATCAATAATAACTCCAGCAGGAACAACATCCTTAACTTTGCCCTTGAGTGTCTCGCCACTTTGCAGGGCCTCTTCCAGTTTGCCCCACCGCGCCTCAAAGTCAACTCTTTTCTTAGAAACAATAGTTTTATCTTCAATTTTTTTCAAGACAACTACTTTCACTTTATCTCCAGGCTTAAAAAGATCCTCAAGAGTCTCTTCCTCACCCAGGTAAACTTCATTACGTGGCAAAACAGCCTCTGTTTTGTCACCAATATCAATCATTACATCTTCATCAACTTGGACAACTGTACCTTCGATCACATCCCCTTCCTGTACTACTTGCACTTCCTCAGGATATTCGGGGTTGTGATTGTTTTCTGTCCCCATTTTACCATTTTCCATTTCCATCTTCTCCACTACCTCCTTGATCGTCCAGTCAGGAGTAGAAGCTCCCGCAGTTACTCCGACTGTTTTAATACATTTAAACCACTCCGAAGATAGCTCTTCAGAGTTAACAACTTGATAAGTAGGCACAACCTCACGGCAGATTTGTGTAAGTTTTTTTGTGTTTGAGCTCTTAGTGCCGCCGATAACAATCATCAAATCTACCTTGGAGGCTAGTCTCCTGGCAGCTTCCTGTCTTAATGAGGTTGCGCGGCAGATCGTCTCTTCAACAATTCCTTCACCATTTATCTCTTTAAACCTCTTTGCTGTTTCTCTAAATACTTCTTGCAGCTGCGTAGTCTGTGCTAAAAGAGCAGAGTTTTTTTTAACTTCGATCAGCTCTAAATCACGTGTGCCGGTAACGGCTACCGCATCATTGCCCGCCCACCCCAAAATGCCGATAACTTCCGGATGCCTAGGATCGCCATTAATAATTACCTGGTAGCCTTCCCAAGCGAGAGCAGCAGCCCTTTTTTGGATATGTCGCACCAGAGGGCAGGTGGCATCTAAATAAGCTAGTCCTTTTTCTTCCATTTGTTTATAAACAATTGGCGCCACGCCATGAGAGCGAATAACAACAGTTCCTTGCTCTATTTCTTCAAGGCTATCAATTGCTCTTATACCTTTTTTTTCAAGATAATCTACAACGGCTTCATTATGTACTATTGGCCCTAAAGTATAAACCTCGTCATGTTCCTGGCGTGCACGCAAAACAGTATCTATGGCGCGCTTCACACCCTTACAAAATCCGGCATGTTCGGCAATATAAATATTGAACACTTCGTACCCCTCAAAAACCGTGTTTAATATTATTAGGATAAACAAAACTCATGATTTTATCAGCAATCCTTTGTCAGCTGTTTAATTTCCTGCATTATATTCTCACTTATATCAGTTAATTTTCTGCCCCGGGAACGACAGTTTTCTTCTGTAAACCTGAGAGGTTCACCGATATTTACTTCCACTGGTTTTCTAAATTTGTAAGGCCCTTTAATACCCACTGGCAGTACAGGAGCTCCACTCTTTATCGCCAAGAAAGCTACCCCATTGAAAGGGGTTTGTGTCTCTCCAGTTTTACTACGCGTTCCTTCCGGAAACAATCCCAAGGATTTGCCTTCTTCCAAAAGTTTAAAGGCATGTTTTATCGCCCGTCGATCGGCTGTATCTCGCTTTACGGGGAAAGCCCCTAATTTGCGAATTATAAAACTGAGGATAAATATCTTAAAAAGCTCTGCTTTAGCCATAAAAAAGAGCTGCCTATCATCGATTGTACAGGCTACCAAGGGGGGGTCCAGCCAGCTGAAGTGATTGGAACAGACTATTAAGGGCCCTTTCGCAGGTATCTTTTCCTTGCCTGATACTTTTAATCTAAAAAAAATTAAAAAAAAGAGTTTAAAAAGACTACGTGCAAATTTATAAAACATCAGCTGTGTCTCCGCCTTTCTTGTTACCAGAAGTAATGATACGACAGAGCATGTCCACTACTTCATTAAATGAAAGGTTTGTTGTATCAATGTAACGGGCATCGGGGGGAACTACCAAAGGGGAATCTTCCCGGTGAGAATCGATAAAATCGCGATTTTCAATTTCTCTTTCAATCTCCTCTAGAGTTACGTCAATATCTTTTTGCTTAATTTCTAACAATCTGCGCCGCGCGCGCTCTTTTACTGAAGCATCAAGATAAAACTTAAAATCAGCATCAGGCATAACTACAGTGCCAATATCACGCCCATCCATGATTATCTTATGCGGGCGGGAGGCTATCTGGCGCTGCAAAGCCACCATTTCTCTTCTCGCACGTGGATGTTTAGAAATAATGGAAACATACTTATTGACCAGCGGAGTACGGATGTCATCTGTTACATCTTCTCCATCTAAAAAAATACGCTTCCCCTCTTTATCTTCCTTGATGGAGATATTCAGCTCTTTCGCTAGTCGAGCAATGAGATCTTCATTATGCGGATCAATTTTTTCTTTTAAAACTTTAAGTGTAAGAGTACGATAGATAGCTCCCGTATCCAAGTAGTAAAAACCTAACCGCTTGGCCACAGCAGAGGCAACGCTGCTTTTGCCAGCTCCTGCGGGCCCGTCAATAGCTACTTTAATGGTCTAACCCTCCTCTGAACTAACTAGTAGTATTTTCGCGGTAAATTTAAAAAGTCCTCTTTACTTGTAAAAATTATCAATAAAAACAACACCATTGGTGTTGTTCAACTTAAATCCGGTCTTAATTTGGATGCTCCCCGAAGGTAAATATGTATGATCTCAGACTGTTTTTTAACAGTATTTACCAGCATCAAAATGCGAATACAAAGGGGAAGAGAGTTTGGAACATCGATCTCTTGGCTGCAAAACAATGGCACATCGTGCCAACCTAATTGGCGTGCAGCCTGGGCTGGAAACGCAGCATTAAGGTCTGAAGTGGTAGAAAAAAATACAGCGGCAATATCTTCCTTTTTAATCTCATTTTCCTCTACGATCCTTTGTAGAAGCTCACGGGTCGCCGACAAAATATCCTCTGTGCTGTTTTTATCTACATTAATTGCTCCGCGTATACCTCGAACACAGTTAGACATTTAAATCCACCTAAAACTGAAATAGTTTCTTGAAATACTATATAATAAAACAATGTGTTTGACAAGAGGAAAAAACTATTCTGGTATGGCCCAGCCTACAAGATCACGTTCACCAAAAGTATAAATCTTTTCCCCCGGCTGAGGATTGGCCAGCCCTTGCACCTCTGTTACTATTACCTCTACCGGTATCGCACCGGGAACATTTCCACTTATCTCAATTAAATCCCCTGGCTCAACCTTAATAACCGTATTCTCTTCCGATAAGGCAGTATTGCTTTTCCCGTTAAGCATAACGTATAGCTCGGCCCCTTCAACCATTTTGACAATTTTTAAACCCAGACTATATTCCTTTTTCATACTTGTAACCGGAGCAGCGCCCTCAGTCTCATGCTCATCCTCCCCATCTTCGACTGCTGCAAAAAGAGGAACCCCTTCAAGCTGCTCTATCCGGCTGAGATAGTAACGGATAGTATCATTTGTCATCAGTGCTTGGCTGGCAAGGAGCAGGAATATAAAAAAAAGGGCAAGATAAAATAAAAATTGTTCCATCTTTTCAGTAAAACTAGAAAACCATTTGCCAAAATCCGCCACGCATAACCCACTCCTGTTTGGCATTTCTCTATAATATTTTTATGCCTTCAAGAAAAAAAAATACAGCTTTTCGGCTGTTTAATTGCTATATATTGTCTCCATTACGTCCCCTCTTGCGCCAGCGTTCATGTTCTTCAAAGGTCTCATTTATTTTATACAAAAGACGTTCAACTTCTTTTTTACTCAAAGTGATATTTTCAGGTTCAACAACTTCTAAACGACGAAATTCACTGCGGGCTACAAAACGGACAATATCGTCTAGGGAATCAACAGCAACTTGTAACTCTATGGGTGCATAGGCGATCTCTTCTTCTTCTTCTTCTTCAAAAATTGTATAAATTTCCATTAAATCCACTTTTTCTATCTGCGCTCCTTGGACAGGAACATTACGCCATAAAGCTACGTTCTTCTCCCTCAATTCTTCTGCCATCTCTTCTGTGTCACGACCACCGAAAAAGAAACGGGCCGGTTTGGGACGACCTTTATAGTCGTAACGTATCTTAAAACGTATCTTTCCGTCTCCGGTTTCCTGTTCATTCTGGATTTCTTCCTGTGTCTCTTCTTCCATAGCTGAGCCGAATTCATGCTTAAGCATAGTTTGATTCCCCCAAATAATTTATATATTATGTAATTATTTCCTCTTAGTTTAACATAGATAATTCGCCTGTGCTGTCTTAAATTCCTCCCCAAATATCGTTAAATTTTAAGATAAACCAACTAGACGACGCAGCTTTTGAATTTCTCTCCTATTCAGCTTTCGATAACTTCCTGGCTCTAACCCTTTTAGTCCTAAAAAAGCAAAGCGAATTCTTTTTAGCTTGATCACCGGATAATTGATAGCAGCGAACATTCTTTTCACCTGATGCTTGCGCCCCTCATGTACGGCAATAAGAATTACTGCTCTATCATTCTTTGCCGTTAGAAGTTTCACCTCTGCCGGAGAGGTGTTCCCATCTGGCAATTCGACCCCTTTAGCCAGTCTTAGCAGCTCATTCTTTTCCGGAATCCCTTTAACCAACGCCTTATACGTTTTCTTAACTTCAAAGCGCGGATGCATCAGCCTGTGAGCTAACTCCCCATCATCTGTGAGTAGAAGCACCCCTTCAGTATCCTGATCAAGCCTTCCTACAGGAAATAGCCGCCGAGGTATATCCTTCACCAGATCGAGCACAGTAGGACGGCCATAAGTATCCTTTGCCGTTGTAAGATAGCCGGCAGGCTTGTACAACAAAAGATAATAATTTTGCTTGGGTAGACGAACGGGCTTGTCGTCGAAACAAATCTTGTCTTCTTCCGGGTGGATAATAAAACCCATTTCAGTTACTATCTTCCCATTCACCTTGACCCTTCCTTGCTTGATAAACTCCTCGCAAGAACGCCGGGAGGCAATCCCGGCACGAGCTAAAAACTTCTGGAGGCGCATTATCTTCCTTTCCTTTATCCTGTTTATTTTCTTAATTTAGTTTGCCAAAGAGCCGCCACTCCATCTCCTCCCAAGGAAACTGGAAGGCCGGATCATGGGGTGTTATTTGTTCAAATTTTATTCCGTAACGCTTAGCAAGGCTAAAAACAAGGGCCGTAAGCGCTAAAAATTGCGGCGATTCGCTAAAATTAAAGTGTCTCCCATGATTAGTAACTTGATACTTTTGTCCGCCCCTAAGGTAAATATGGATCCGTTGTGGTCTAAAATTCCAACTTCCATCAACCCTGTCCAGGCAAGTCACGCTTCCATCTTTATGTATAATAAAATTTAAATTGTCCGGAGAGCAATTTTTATCCTCCGCACCGATACAGCAGAAAGGATGATGAATGAACAGCATACAGCCCACTTTTGTTCCCCTCCGATAAAAGTCCTTCTTTACTGTATGTCTAAAGAGGGGAAGGGGTGCGTAGTAAGTGAGTTAGACCGCACTAAATATTCCGCTAAGGCCGGCGGCAGCTATTCTTTCGCTTATTTGCCGACGGTTTGTAGAATATAGGCCATTGTTTAACATATAGTCCCAAAAAATAGCGCCTGAAAAGGTATAACGAAAATTTCTTCCCTCTGTGCGCGAAAGCTCCCTTTCACAGAAAGCGATAAAAGCACCACAAGCTGTTGTTTGCGGTAAAACAAGTCCCTCCTTTCCCTCTGCAAAGAGAGCTGCATTGTAACCAGCAAGAGTTCCGGTAAGCATTGCTTCTGTGTGGCCAACCATCATGCCGACTTTTTCCCCAGCACAAAAAAGGTTCTCTACCGCGCGAACCTGCATAGTTGGGTGATGATCAACAATAGCAGTGAAGCGCACTGAATTCCCGTTGCCGCCTGCATATGGATCCACATACCTGGCGTTTTGAAAACCATTTAGTTGCCGCAAGCTAAACAAAGGGATAAACGGAGACATCATTTTTACTGCTCCGGTATCAAGAAGAACAAGATTTTCAGCATACTCCGGGAGAGCATATTGCGAAAATAACAAAGGAAATAGATCCGACGCGGCTTTTCATTGATACGTGCGCCCACGGTGAATTTGACAGAACCTAT
>JAAZDR010000260.1 GCA_012512705.1 Bacillota bacterium | reverse complement strand
TCCCATGCAAGTTTATCTAGCTCAACGGATTGCAGCCTGAGCAAAGAAAAACGAAGGCTCAAATGGAAATATCTGGTTCACTAAGAAAAGAAAAATATTTGTCTTGACAAGGGGTACATCTTAAAATATGATCGAAAAAAAAATACTGATAACACTAATTATCATTATTATTATATTTTCTCTCGTCATCTTTATCTATCACAGCACTAATAGCTTAACTGTGAAGCATTACACCATCCCGGTGAAGAATCTCCCTCCTCATTTTGAAGGCTTTACGATCCTTCATCTAAGCGACCTTCACAATAAACGGTTTGGCAAAAACCAAGCCAGGCTTCTCGCTTTAATAAAAGAACAAGAATTCGATGTAACTGCCTTAACCGGAGATTTGCTCGACAGCAGAAATCCCGATATAGAGCCGATCCGGGAGCTGCTAACAGGGCTAAAAGAATCAGACATATACTATGTTTTTGGAAATCACGATCACAGGCTGGGCGATGACATTCTAAAGCTTCTTTTAAAGGACTATGGAGTCAATATATTAGAAAATGAAGCAACAAGATTCAGAAAGGATAATGAGCACATCTGGTTATTAGGTGTGGAGGATCCTTCTTTAGGATTGGCAAGACTGGATATAGCATTGGCGGAAGTCAACGATAACGCCCCGAAAATCTTGCTGGCGCATGCGCCAAATATCTTTCCGCCTGCAGTTAAAGATAACATCGACCTCATTCTCGTCGGCCATACGCATGGGGGACAGATACGAGCTCCATTTTTAGGAGCGCTTTATGTCCCTGGTCAAGGCTTTGCACCAGAGTATGATTACGGGAAATTCAGTTCCGCAAACACCACAATGATTGTAAATGCCGGCCTGGGCGAAAGTGTGATACCGCTGAGGTTTAATATGCGGCCAGAAATTGTTCTCGTCACCTTGGTTGCCCAATAGGGTCATCAGGGACAAAAAGCCCTTCATCCGCACCCGGTTAAAATAAAAGGGAGCATTGCGGCCCGGAAAAACTTATTTTACATCTTTTGCCTGATAAAGATATATAAACGGACAAAAAGAAAGGAGACGACAAATGGCTAACCGCTGTCGATTCTGGCAGAACTGCAAATTAAATAACACAACCACTCTCAATACCAGCACAGACTCGTTCACAGCGGGTCTCACCGCCACTGAAGACGCCAGCGCGAAATTGAAAACCACGACCGCCCCAGCGGCTGCAGCCTGTCATCCACCCCCAAAAATTGCCGAAAATGTGGTCAGGACTGCTGAAAAAAAAGCAGCAACAAAGAACACATCTCTGCTGCTGCTTGCCTTTCTCGCAGGCGTGTACATCGCCCTAGGAGCAGTATTATTTTCCGTTGTCACCAATGATCTCGCCGCCCACATCGGTGATGGCATGAGCCGCCTGGTAGGGGGGATGACCTTTTCTCTTGGCCTGGTAATCGTGGTCCTCGGGGGTGCTGAGCTGTTTACCTGCAATAACCTGATTATGACCATGGGCTTTTTACAGAAAAGAATTAACTACAGGCAGGTGCTCTATAACTGGACCTGGGTTTATCTGTTTAACGTTATCGGCGCGATCCTCATCGCGGTATTCTTCCTCTTCTCTGGGATCTGGAAAGCTAATGATGGTGCGATTGCTCTCCGAGCTGTTGATATTGCCTATACCAAGGTTTCCCTCCCCTGGTCGGAAGCGCTCTTTCGAGGCATCCTCTGCAACTGGATGGTCTGCCTAGCCGTCTGGCTTTCCCTGGCTGGCAAAGATGCGATCAGCAAAATAGTTGGGATCGTGCTGCCGATTACCGCTTCTACGGCCATCGGCTTCGAGCACTCTATCGCGAACACATATTTCGTGTCCATGGGGATCTTTCTAAAAGCCCAAACTGGACTGCAGGAAATCTTAACCCCCCTCGCGATCGAGGGGCTCACCTGGAGAAGCTTTTTCACAAACAACCTAATCCCCGTAACAATCGGGAACATTATTGGCGGGGCGATCTTTGTAGCCGTTATTTATTGGCAAATCTACCTGCGCTCCACGCTCCAGAACACAGCAGGCAAGCCTGCAGCAGGATCAGCTCGATCAGAACAAAAGCTTCCGAGCTAATAAGCACAAGATTTATTTTTTCCGCAGCCGAAAGCGCGGTTCCAACATCTTCATCTTTTCGACTATACCGCCGTATTCCAACTCTGCGTAAGGAAGCATCGCTGGCCCGGAGAAACCCTGCTCGCGAAGCTCCAACGACTTGCGGGAAACCTTTTCCCGAACATAATCCCAGAACGGGTGGTCAAAACAGTCCACAGGCTCGGTGAGCCTTCCTTCGCGCACACAAAAACCTAGGCAGCTGACAAGCGGCGGTCCATCAAAGAAAGAAGTGGCTGAACGGGAGGTTACCGGCATCAGCGGGCCCGTGTGGCTGCCGCGCATAAACCCCGCTACATAATGACCGATACTATAAGGGGCGAGCACCTCTCCAGCTGCGGGGAACTCACCCTGAACCCTAATCAACATCACTGGATCATCTTTGCCGACATATTTCCCGGCGATATTACGCAACCTGCAAGTACTCGCTGCTGCAGCTGGTTCGCCGGTATTGCGGGAGCTAATGGACTCAATCACGTAACGCTCATTGTCGCGCAGGAGAGAAGCGAGATCATAGAGGTCTTCAGGAACGTTGAGCTCAATCACCCTATCCGCAGTTGTACAATTAACATCGATCACCGTAAACTTAAAGCCCTTGCTCATTTTTGGCGAGAGGATAAGGCCGGAGTTATACATCGGATCAGCAAATCCAAGGTAAAGGGGAAGATTATAAGCACCGGGATCTGTCTTATCAGCAGCAAAAAGCAGGAAGGGTTCATTTTCCCGCTCTTCAAATTCTAACTCTGCCACCGCTGGGCCCAGCCCCTTAACATTACCAGAAAAAGAATCAGCCAAAAGATCCTGTCCTGCTCCATAAAGCCCCTGCTTGCGCGCCACCTTCGTCCCCGCTAAAAACGCGTCCCAAGCCAGTTTATGTATTTTTTCACTGTCCTTACCCTGTGTATGCGTTAAAAGAAGAGCTACATCATCACCGGTGGTGGTGAGGTAAAAATCGATGATCAGCTCTTTACCTTTTTGTTGAATATGTTCTTTTACTGCTTTCACCAGCTCTGCACTCGGTTTAAGATGTCCGTCAATACTGCCAACATCAGCTTTGATGACGCTTAAAGTAATTCTCATCTATTATCT
>JAAZDR010000259.1 GCA_012512705.1 Bacillota bacterium | reverse complement strand
TGGCAAACAGAAACAGGCATTTCGCATCGCCATTCGCAGTAATTACACTTCATAGTAAACACTCCTTTTAATTAGCAGGCACCACAACTTGACAGGAGGAAGTTTGCTCTATAGCGATCCCGTTACCGTACAACAACTTGAGGTTCCTGTCCGTTAACACCTCAGTCACAGGACCTGCTGCCAGAATTCTGCCGTCTTTTAACATCAGCACATCATCGCAGTACTGAAAAACAATATTGGGATCATGGGTGGTGATCAAAACAGTGACTCCCTTAGAAAGAGCGAGGTTACAGATCAGCCCCATTACCATATGCTGATTCGTAAAATCCAAATGGGAGGTAGGCTCATCAAGAAGAAGTATCGGAGCCTCCTGCATTAAGGCCCGGGCTATTAACACCAGCTGCTGTTCCCCGCCGGAAAGGCGGTCAAACTGTTTCCCCAAAAGTTGTTCGATGCCAATCTCTACTGCCAGCTCTTTTGCCCTAACCTCTGCCTCAAGGGACGGAGACTGCCAAGCTTTTAGGCGGTGCCCTTCACCCAGCAAAATCATATCCAAGACGTAAAGGGGGAAAACAGTTCTCGCCCTTTGCGGCACTAAAGCAACCAGGGAGGCAATCTCGTTCGGCTTCAACCCGGAAATTTCCTGCCCTGACAGATAAACCTTACCTTTTAAAAGGGGTAAAAGGCCATTTAAACAGCGGAAAAGGGTCGTTTTGCCGCTGCCGTTTCTACCTAAAAGACCTGCGATTCTGCCTTTGTCTATGTGCATGTTAATTTGTTCCAAAACGACAGTATCGTAATAACCTGCTTTAAGGTCTACCGTGCGTATCAACCTACCAGTACCCCTTTCTCTGCTTTGAGACAATGATCGAAGCTAAAAATGGCGCAGCGACAAAGGAGGTAATTACAGAAATCGGTATTTCGCCAAAGGTCACATTGCGAACTACGGTGTCAATAAGCAGTAAAAACAAAGCGCCAAGTACCGCGGAATAGGGAACCACGTGTTTTTGGTTAGATCCCACTATCCCCCGGGCAATGTGGGGAATAATCAGCCCTACCCAAGAAATATTTCCCACCGCGGCGGTGGAAACAGAAACGATCAGCGCCACAAAAAGAATATATACAAACCGCCATCTAACGAGGTTCACTCCCAGCGCCCTAACCTCTTCATCTGTCTGGCCCAAAATATTCAATCGCCAGCTAAATAGGATCAGCACAAATATACCGATACAGACCAGGGGGGAAACCACACCGACATTTCCCCAGTTCGAAGTATTAAAAGAGCCCATCAGCCAGTATTGAATGCGCATCATTTCGCTATAAGGATCGGCTATATACAAAAGCAAAGTCAATCCTGCCTGAAACAGGGCGCTAATAATCACCCCGATTAGAACCAGCACCGTCACACTGCTGCCGGGCAGGCGGGAAACAATAGCAAAAGTTAGGAGCAGGGCCATAACCCCAAAAAAGAAAGAAAAGCCCTCAACTAACAGCGTTGATCCGGAGAAAAAAAAATTGCGATCCCAGCCCCTAGATTCGCTGCCTGGGTAACCCCGAGCACATCAGGAGAGGCCAGGGGGTTGCGATAGAGCGTTTGCATAACGGCACCGGCGACAGAAAGAGCCGCCCCCACCATAGAAGCCAATATAGCGCGGGGCAGCCGCACATTCCAAAAAATCGTCTGTTTTTGCTCCGCAACTTCTAACGCGAAGCTCTGAGAAAGCTTTATTTTATCCAAAAAAACAGTAACCATATCGGCAAAGGTGACCTGCACCTTGCCGATATTAAGGGTAATGATAAAAATACAGCAAAATACTAACAATGTACCTAGAATAACTCGCCACGAATGTCTGCTACTAATCACAGTACCCCACCCAATTCAGTATAAGTGTAACCATAAAGGAATTCGTATACCTTGTCCGCCATCTCCAGCATATCAACATCTTCCCAAAGTTCTGGGTGAATCGTTTTTGCCGTCCAGACAATGCCCAGCACGGATTGAGGGAGAGGGAAATCCCACCATCCCAGAGAGGAGGGGAAAATATAGACCTGCTTATTTTTTACTGCCTTCACCGTCTGCAGCGCCGGGTAAGCTAATACGCTTTCTACATCTTCTAACCCAAAGCTGGAAGCGAGAAAAATAAAATCCGGATCCCAGGTCACAATATCCTCTGCACTAATATTAACCCAACCGCCTGACAATTCGGCCCCAGCATTAATCCCGCCGGCAGTCTCCACCATTTGCTGCTGGAACATATCTGCTGCAGCAGCAGTATAAACACCCTGGGGACCGCAAACCAGCACCACAGGTTTATCCCCTTCGGCAACTTTAAAAATCCGCTCATCAACAAGGCCGCGAATCCCTTCAATAAACTCGATCACTTCTTCATCTCTTTCCGGGCAGTCAAAAACTACGCTCATAATGCGCGCGGTTTCATAAACCTCTTCAAAAGTTTCCCCGCTCACGGCTATCGCAGTCATACCAGCATTTTGATAGCTCTCTGCTGCCTCCTCGCCTGCCCTGGCGTTAGTGAAGACAACATCAACACCCAACTCAAGCATGGCTTCAGGGTTGTCTATGCCGTGTGCAGAACTCTCGACGGTAGGCAGGGAACCATAAAATTCATCTACTTTTGCTAAAGCTTCCGTATCAGGGCCGCCGGCAGCTAATTGATAGGCAATTTTTTCTTTTTGGCCCATAGCAAAAATCATTTTTGCACCGTAAATATGCAAGGCGCTAACTTTTTCCACTTTTTCAGGCAGCTCTACTGTTCTGCCTAACTGATCAACAACAGTTTTCTTCCCCTCTCCTGCATCAGCACTGGCTTCTGTATCTGCCTCAGCACCCGCATCCGCATCAGTATCCGCATCCACATCCCCATTACTGCCGCAGGACGTCAACACTGCCAAGCACAGCACCACCATGATTAGCAGTATTGCTGCATTTTTTTTTAGTTTCATTTAATACACCTCCAAAATTAAATATAAAACTTCTTCTAATGCTGCGCTATGCACACAAGTTTATAACGCGGTTAAATAAAGTTTATCACATTGTGACAAGATCAGCAAAGAAAAAAATAATTTTTTTAGGGTGGTATTTTTTTTCTTTCTGAGGTTGTTCATATCATCAAGAAAGGATTTGCCACACTAAATATATAATAATTATTAATACAATAATAAATAAACAATGACCTCCTTTTTGTTATCTGCTTATCTAGTGTATGGAGGAAAG
>JAAZDR010000258.1 GCA_012512705.1 Bacillota bacterium | reverse complement strand
CCGTTCACCCTGGGTTCAACATATGTTTAAACTAATTATGTTACGCTTGCGGTTTAGTATTTAGGCTTATAGGGAGGCATGGCTTCAATGTACAACATAAAGGAATATATGCTTGCAATAGCAGCCGTTTTTTTAGCATTGGGGATCGGTATCCTTGTGGGAATATCTTTAGGTGAGGATTTTATGCTTGCCAACCAAAAGGAGGTAATTGAAAAGCTGGAAGAAGAGCTTGCTTATAAAAATGAACAGCTTTTAGCGATAGAGGAAGAAAGTGAACACTTAAAAACCGAACTTATTAATTGGAGAAAAATGGAGGAATTATTTGTCTCAACTTATTTAAAAAATACCTTAAAAGGTAAAAAAATACTTGTGCTCCAGGGAGGTGAAGGACAACTAGGAGATGGGTTAGAAGAGTTTTTACGACTTTCGGGGGCTGAGGTAGGATATATTTGCCTATCACATCTACAGATTGGTTATGGTGAACAGGATGATCTTTTCACCGCTTCTTTTGTGCAAATGTTACAGTACGAGCCACAGGGTATTAAGGGGTGTGTTAATGATCCCGAAGTGGAGGAGAAAGCCATAAAGGTCTTGCCACCAGAAGCTGTGCTCATTAGCGGCGATCACAGCTTGTTTAACAATATCGGTAAGCTTCTGGTAAAGGAAAAAATACCTGTTATCGCTGTCTCTACTTCTGATGACCTGCTTACGGAGCAATTGAAATTAGTAGAAGCCGGTTGTTCTCTTATTGATAATATTGATTCTTTTTTGGGAAAACTAACTCTGTCCATATTACTCAAAGAGTATCGTCCGGGACATTATGGTTTTCATGAACAGGCGCATTCGCTGTTTCCGCAAGGAGATAATTAACCTCTTAAGGATGGTGTATTTTTGTCCATTTCAGCATTGATTCCTGCTTATAATGAAGAGGAGACAATTTATGTCACAGTTACCTCTTTGAAAGCGATCAAAGAAATTGAAGAAATTATTGTCATTGATGATGCTTCTACTGATCGGACTTCAGAAGTGGCCTTTTCCGCTGGAGCGCAGGTGGTTCGTCATCAGCATAATTCTGGTAAGGGAGAGGCTGTCTGGACAGGCCTTAAATATGCTAGCGGAGAGATCTTAATTTTTGCTGATGCGGATTTAGGCGAAAGCGCCAAAGAATTCGAAAAGCTAATTATTCCTGTGCGAAAAGGTGAGGCGGATATGGTAGTAGCAAAATTTCCGCCAGGCAAAGTTAAAGGGGGATTAGGCTTTGCCAAATCTTTAGCATTCTGGGGTATATGGTTTTATACCGGTTTTAAATCCCAATCCCCTCTCTCTGGTCAGAGGGTTTTTTTGCGAAAAATTGTTGATAATGCCAGTCATGTTCCTCGCGGGTTTGGGCTGGAAGTCTTCCTAACCGTTAGCTGCCTTCAGCAAGGGCATAGGCTTTTAGAACTGCCGGTAGAGATGCATCATCGCGAAACAGGGCGGGATCTGGCTTCTTTCAAGCATCGTGCAAAACAGTTTTACCATATTGCCTGTGAACTATGGCGCCTGAACAAATCCCGAAAGGAGAAACGCAAATGTTAGAGGTAGGGGCGGTGCTAATCGCCGGCTTAATTTCATATCTTTAGTTACCAGGTTTATTAAAACTACTACGAGACGGAAACGCTGTGCAGAATAATTATCGCGGGTATGAAGTTGTTCTTGGCGGGGGGCTGCTTTTTGTTTTTGTATATCTGTTTGTGGCTTTATGGGTGATTACTCTCGCTGATCAGCAACTTAATTTAAGTTTGATGCTTTTACTTATACTCGGATTTTCTCTGGTTGGTTTAGTTGATGATTTACTGGGTAAAAAAGGGCCACGAGGTTACCGTGGGCATTTTGGCGCTCTTATTAAAAAGAAGGAGATCACCAGCGGATTTTTAAAAGCACTTTGGGGTGCGGTTATCGCTCTTTACATTGCCTTATTTTTAGAACGAGACCCGATCAGCGTGTTTGTTAACAGCTCGATAATTGTCCTAACTGCTAATAGCTTCAATCTGTTAGATCGACAACCAGGGAGAGCAATTAAGGTTTTTGTTTTTTTCACGGGAATTTTTGTTTTTTTTACTGGTGGCATTGAACTGCTTCTGCTTCTTCCTTTGCTCGCCAGTTTAATAGTTTATCTGCCCTATGAACTTTCAGAAGAGATAATGCTTGGTGATACGGGAGCAAATTCTCTCGGCGGGGCGCTGGGGTTATAT
>JAAZDR010000257.1 GCA_012512705.1 Bacillota bacterium | reverse complement strand
GACGGGGGTTTGACAACATTATATGAAATAAAGAATAATCTTCAAAATAATGCTTGACTACCACCTTAGGTGTTGGCTTAAGCTTATATCGAGGTGATTAGAATGTTAATAAATCAAGTTAGTAAAGCCACGGGCCTAACTAAAAAAGCAATAGAATATTATACTTTAGAAGGACTAATTTCGCCGCTTGTTTTAGACAACGGGTATAGAGATTTCAGCGAAAATGATATTGAGGTACTGAATAAAATATCTGTTCTAAGAAAACTTGACATAAGCGTCGACGAAATAAAATCTATTCTTTCCGATAAGTCAAACACTGCTTTGCAGGTCATTTCTATTCAGAAGGAATTGAACTTCCAAAGAGAAATAGCTAAAAAAGCAATCCTTGGCAAATTGAGTAGTGGTGAACCTTATTCCAAAATTACTGAGGAGTTGCAGGTGATCGAAAAAAGCAAAACAATCACAGAGAAATTGTTAGAAGCTTTCCCGGGATATTTTGGTAGGTTTATTTGTTTGCATTTTGCTCGATTTTTAAATGAACCGATTAAAACAGAAAGCCAGCAGGCTGCTTATGAAACGATAATTACTTTTTTGGACAATGTTCCATCAATTTCTTTACCAGAAGATTTACAGGAGTATTTAATCGAGGGTACAAAGAATATTCGTACAGCCCAAATTACAGAAATGATTGAAAATACAAAGAGATCAATTGAAAACCCAGACGATTTTCTATCCGAAAACAAAGAAATTTTAGAACAGTATCTGGCATTCAAACAATCAGAGGATTACAAACAATCTCCTGCTTATAAAATCATGAAGTTAATGAAAGAATTTAATAGCACAAGCGGATACTATGATATTTTTATTCCTGCAATAAGACAACTAAGCAGTTCTTATTCGGAATATTATAGGCAGATGGAAATAGCAAATGAAAAACTGTTAGCACAATACCCTGAGATTGACAAAATGAATAACCAAAACTAATGGAGTTATCGTGATGTAAGCGGTCAATAAAAATGATCCAAAAACGGCCACATAAATTGATCCACCCTGTATTCAAAAATTGCTATAAAATGGGTTGCCTGTGCTTGATGCGATAGCCATTACCGGTGTCAGATCGCGGCAAAAATAACGACCCGTCCTGCATCAGATGCACCTGTGGATTAAACATAAACAAGAATGGCACCAAACGTCTAATCTCGTAGGGAGCCTTGTTACATGTTATGGGTTATACTTCCACATCCACCATCACGTCGGACTTAAATTCCACGGTGAATTTGTCCTCGTAGATGGTAACCTTCTCAATAAGCCGCCGAACAAGCTGCTCGTCGTATTCAGCGAGGGCGGTGGATTGCTTTTTTAGGAATGTGCTCATATCAGCCATGCGCTTTTTGAGTTCATCACGGTTAGCACTTTCAAGCTGCATCTTTTGTTTCTGGTCACGCAGTCGGTGTATCTCATCGCCGACTTTATCATAATCGGCATTGGAGGTGGCAAGCTTCAGCAGTTCCGTTTGCAGTTCCTCCAACCGCTTATCGATATCTGCCAAGGCTTTGTCGCTTTCACGATTTATGACGGCAGCGATATTATCCCGTAGAGTAGTGAGGAAAGAGTCTTTGTCGCAGAGTGTTTGATTGATGGCGGTGACCAGCACTTGCTCGATTTGGCTCTCCGGCACCGTGCGTGCATCGCAGAATAGGCCGGTGTTTTCTAACCGGCTGACACAGCGCCAGACGATGGACTTCTTACCTCTGTTGTTCCAATGCACCCTGCGAAAAACCTCACCGCATTTGCCGCAGATGATTATCTGAG
>JAAZDR010000256.1 GCA_012512705.1 Bacillota bacterium | reverse complement strand
GTATGCACCAGCCGGCGGGCCCGAACAGGAAAAAGTATTTTTAAAAAATCAGGCAGATTTTTTAAAACAAGAGCTCGAAGATATAAAAAAGCGTCTCGCTGAACTGGACAAAGCAGATGAAGAATAAGGGATAGTTGTAGTGATACAAAGTGCAAGAGAAAAAGAGCGGCAAGAGAGAGATGAAAGAAAGCAGCTTACTACTGGCAGGTATATTGTGAAGTATGCCTGCCAGTTTTTTGTGTTTATTAAAAAAATAAAATTTTTTTAAAGGAATCAAATGGAGGATAAAGAATTTAAACAGAAACGAGGAGAGACTGAAAAACCGCGCCTTGAAGATGGGTAAAAGAAAGGGGACTTTAAATTGGAACGTTTGTATCGTTCTCGCAGGCAAAGGGTTCTCGGGGGTGTGGCTGGAGGACTGGCAGAGTATTTTGGTGTTGACGTTGTCCTGGTACGGCTGCTTTGGGTTATGACGCTCTTTTTTGGCGGTGCCGGTTTTTTAGCTTATATTGTTGCCTGGATTATCATTCCCGATGAGCAAAAAATAAATTTCTCCAGCAGAGGGGTTAGCAATACGCCCCCCGCACGCCCAGTTTGCCCACAGGTAGAAAGTCCGGAAGCTAAAAAAGAGGAGGTTAACGCAGACGATAATCTTTACAAAGAGTTTGATGATCAGGTCGCTGATCAAGGAGAGTCAGCTTTTAATGAAGCTGCACAGGATACGGAAGAACACGCTGAAAGGGCTACTACAGCTGATGGTGATTCTTTTGATGTTTATGGTCAAGATGGACAGCGCTTTAAAGTTGATAATCGTCAGCGCTATGCCGGGCTTATACTCATCGGCCTGGGAGTCTTCTTTTTCCTGCGCGAGATTATGCCCTGGAGCATTTTCAGGTATATCTGGCCTTTGGTGCTAATTATAATCGGGATATACTTCTTAATACGCGGGCAGAGGGAGGAAGGGTAATGAAGCTCAGCAGTTTTTTTGTCGGTCTCTTTTTTATTTTGGCCGGCTTACTACTTTTGCTAAATAATTTCGGCTATAATACGACTTTTTTGGTGGGACAGTTATTTAAATTATGGCCGCTGCTGCTCATTCTTATTGGGGCAAGCATTTATTGGGGAGGCAAACTTCCCCGCTGGCTGGCTTTTATCTTGATCATCATGCTCGTTGGCGGGATTATTGTTCTCACTATGACGCACTCTTCCCCTAGGCTTTGGCCTTTTATTATTAAAAAGGATATTCTGATCGTTTAATTTGGAGTATATAAATGTGGAAGCTGTTAAAGCGGTTAGTTAACGAATGTTTTTATTTTTTCAATTTTATAAAGCAAAAGGCAGGGTTTGTTTACTTTTAGAGCGAATACTTATACTTTACAAACTTAATCAGTGCACAGGAGGTTGTTGGGAATGATTTTAGATAAATTTAGATTAGACAACAAGGTTGCCATTGTTACCGGTGCTTCTAGGGGGATTGGAAGAGCGATTGCTGTTGCGTTGGCAGAAGCAGGCGCAAATACTGTTCCTGTAGCCAGAGATATATCTAAACTCAATGAATTAGCAGAAGAGCTGTCTTCACGGAATCTTAAGTGTATTCCGTATAAAGCGGATCTTTCCTCCGTATCAAATATAAAGCAGATGGTTGACTTTGTAAAAAAAGAGTGCGGGCGGATCGATATTCTTGTTAATAATGCCGCTGTCAATGTAAGAAAACCGGCTTTTTCCGTAACAGAAGATGATTGGGAAAAGCAGATGGCGGTCAATATGAAGGGACTATTTTTTACAGCCCAGCAGGCAGCGATGGTTATGAAAGAACAGGCCGAAGGAGGAAAGATCATCAACATAGATTCTACGGGAAGCGTGATCGGGCTGGAGAACCAGATTATGTACTGCGGGACTAAGGGTGGAGTTTCGCAGATGACAAAGGCGATGGCGGTTGAATGGGCAAAATATAATATTTATGTGACGGCGATCGGCCCGGGGCTCACGAAAACATCTTTAACGGAAAGAGTTTTTACCGATAAAGAGTTATTAAACAAAAGATTGCAGAGTATCCCCTTAAGGCGCACTGCAGTGCCTGAGGATATGCAGGGTGTCGCTGTTTTTCTTGCTTCTGAGGCCTCTAATTATATCACAGGCCATACAATCTATGTTGATGGCGGTTGGGTAATAAGTTGAGTGGAATATATTTAAAGCGTTTTCGGATACTTTATGCGATTGCTGCGATCCCCGGGGTGCTGTTCTTGGGGATGCTCTACTTATTATATGTGAGAATGGCTAAACCCTGGGTTTTGTTTTTGGGTATGGC
>JAAZDR010000255.1 GCA_012512705.1 Bacillota bacterium | reverse complement strand
TGCTGGTAGTGCTCTCGATTATCTCCGTTGGTTTTGTGTCGATCTGGTCGGCGGTTCAGTATTATCAGGAGATGGCGGTGCAGGTTGCTCAAGAGCGGATTGAGAGAGAGCTCTCCACCTGGAGGCTGATGGAGGAGATGGTTAGCCGTGGGATCTTGAAGCGTTCTGAAGCGCAGCAGGCTGTTCTCGATTCTTTAGATCCCGAAGAGCTTTTTTACATTTTCGACGGGCGGGGAGAGCTTATCTTTGCCTCTAACTCTACAGAAGCCCTGGAATTGGATGGTATCGATTTGTTGGCAGTCGAAGGGCAAGGTGTTCTGCCGCTGCCCAAAGATAATTGGCATACAGTCAATTATTCCATCTATCGTCGATTCCCCCCCTGGGACTGGCACCTGGGGACAGTTGTTTCTACAAACTGGCTGACAGGTATATTCCTGGAGATCCAGAAATATACCTTGTTAATTGCGGTAATCGCTATTATTCTTGCTGTTCAGGCAACAATTATTCTTTCCCTTAATTTTTCCCGACCGTTAAAAAAAATGGCCTCTGTATGCAACGCCCTTGGTTTTGATAACCTGCAAAGTTTTTCCAAACAGTCAAAGTATTTTGTGCAGACGAAAAGAAATGACGAGATCGGCACCCTCAGCCGTTCTTTCGCCAGTATGCTGCAGCGGATTATGGAAAGCAACAAAAAGCTGGTGAGATTGAAATCTTTTTTGGAATCAATTTTACAGAGTTCGAACCTGGGCAATCTGACCTGGCAGGCGTCCACAAAGCAGATCATGATCAATAAAAAGGCAGCTTCAATGTTTGAACTTACACCGGGGCAGATTGATGATGTGCTGCAGGAGATCGGCCCAGAGCATGAGATGCTGCGCTATATCCTTGAGCTGTGTCGCCTGTCTTATAGACAGGGAAGGATTATTCAAGAAGAGAGAGCGTTTATGGATAACGGCAGGAAAGTAATTCTGGAGCTCAATGTTTCGCCGCTGCAGGACGAAAACGGAAAAACAGGTGCAACCTGCAGCTTTCAGGATATAACTGAGCGCAAGAAAATAGAAGAGCGGATGGAGCGCTTGGATTATCTTGCTTACTTGGGAGAGATGGCAGCAGGGATAGCCCATGAGATTCGCAATCCCCTGGCAGGGATGAAGACAAGCGCCGAGGTAATAAAAAGAAATTATAATCTCGATGCTGACGGACAACAGCTGCTGGAGAACATCGTCAGCGAAATAGATAGAATAAATTCGCTGATCATCGAGATGCTCAAGTTTTCCGGCGACTCCGAGGCAGACAGAAAGGCTGTTAATTTAAACGATATTATCAAGGATACGCTGACCCTTCTGCGCAAACAGATCCGCGACCGGCAGCTGGTTATTTCAATGGATCTGGCGGAAAAGCTTCCCGCAGCTTATGTGGATGAGTATGATATGAAGCAGGTGATCCTTAATATTGTTATCAACGCGATCCAGGAGGCTAGGAGCAGCATAACTATTAACACCTGGTTTAATGAAGAAAGCGTGTTTGTCAGTGTGGGGGATGACGGTCCCGGGATCCCTGAAGAAAATCGCAAAAAAATTTTTTCGCCCTTCTTCACTACGAAAAAAGAGGGGACAGGGATGGGACTGGCAGTTGTTTTGAAGCTGGTCAATCTAAACGAGGGCGAAATTGACCTGGAAAGCAGCGAGGAGGGTACGGTGTTCACCTTGATGTTTGCGCGGGCAGAACAAGTGGCGGGGTAGTGAAAGGAGGTTTTGCATTAATGACTGAGAGAGGAAAAATTCTTATTATTGACGATGAGGAAACAATCCGCTTTTCTTTAAAAACAGCCTTAAAAGCACAGGGTTACGAAGTTGATGTTGCTGCAGATGCTGAAAGCGGTTTGCAGATTTTTGAGCAAAAATCCCCCCACCTGGTTTTCTTGGACCTGAGGCTTCCGGGTGAGGATGGGTTGACTGCCTTAAAAAAAGTCAGACAGAGCGACAGCGAAGCAGCAGTAATTATTATCACCGCTTACGGTGACACGATGAGCGCGGTAACAGCGATGAAGGATGGAGCTTATGATTACTTGACCAAACCCTTTGAGCTGGATGAGATTCTTATCCTGGTGCAAAAGTTTTTCGCTGCGCGAAGCTTGGCGCAGCAGGCGGAGATCTATCGTTACCAGCAGAAAAGCCGGCTGGAAAGCGAGCGTTTTATAGCCTCTTCTCCGGCCATGCTGAAAATAATGGAGGAAGTTAAAAAAGTAGCTGCTACTGAAGCAACAGTGCTCATCCAGGGCGAGACGGGGACAGGC
>JAAZDR010000254.1 GCA_012512705.1 Bacillota bacterium | reverse complement strand
GATTTAGCACATTGGTTATTTCGGAAAGCTGCATTTGAGTTACCTTCGATACTCCATCAACCGGTTTACTCACGAGCCGGCTTACAAATAATGTTAATGGCAAAACTATCAACAGTATCCATGTCAAAACGGGATCAATTACCAGCATGATGATCATAACTACGATGAAGGATAACAGCATCTCCCCGATATATAACACCCCTGTTGACAAAGCGTCCTTAAAGAGGTTAATGTCATTGATAACCGTGGATAGAATATCACCTGTATTTTTCTTTGCATAAAAACTTTGGGGAAGCTTTTGCAATTTTTCATATAAATTGTTACGAAGAGTTAGGGCAATATCGTTGCCAACAGAGCCAATCATAAGCGATTTAAAGTAATTTACAACTGTGGCAACGGTGCCGGTGACAATTAAAAGCCCTAATAAAAAAGAAAGCTCATGCTTTGCGTCAAATATCATCCCTAATATAAGTGGCATTGCCAGCCCCAATAAGGAAGCAAGAACCATAAGGAACTGGGTGACAATGATCCTTATCCGCAGATGACGTACAAATTCCAACGCGCGAAGAACGATATACCTCATATCATCCTCTCCCCTCATCATTATAAATTCCGTTGGCAACCATATCATACATGGCAGCAATTATTTCACTACGGCTAGGTACTGGGTGAAGGTGGTCTATATCGGAACTAATGCTACGTAGCATTCCAATAAAAAGCATGGCTATCAATCTTTCATTACCTTGTCGGATATACCCATATTTCATGCCCTCAGAAAGTAAAAAAACAAGGTTATCTTTTGAAACCTGTACTAATTCCCTTACCTTCTCCAGCAGCTCCGACTCTAAGCCATGGATATTCTCATTGAGTATGATTAGGGCAAGTCTGGGATGATCCAAGCATATATCCACATAGGCTTTTACGATCCTGTAAATCGTCTCCCCCTGGCTAAGATCACTATTCATAACCCCATCTATTTTACGGTCCAGCATACCCAATCCTTCACGTATAACGGTTAGAAAAAGCTCTGATTTATTTTTAAAAAAATAATATAATGCCCCTTTGGATAATCCAGCTGAAATGGCAATTTTATCCATTGAAGTTTTATGGTATCCGGTTTGTGAAAACTCTTCCTCGGCGGCAGAAGGGATTAAATCTTGTGTATTCACAATAACACCTCCCCTAACATACTGACCAGTCAGTATGTATTATATAGCAAAAAACCTTATTTGACAAGAGGTTTTTTGAACATTTCATTGCTGTTATACACAAAAAAACTGTTATACACAAAATCAATCAATTGACAACTTCACCATCTAATGATATGATTTAAAAAATTAAATATTTTGTAGGTAGTTTAGAGGTTGCAGCTTTTATGAGTAGTCCACTAGAGAATGAGGGATTCTGCGAAATTGGATGGAAGGAAATGCTGCCGAAGGAAATTGCGGCCCTCCCGTTGTTTTCTGGTCAGGAGATAAATAATCTCCCGACTGTCATCAAGTAATTGATGGAGCGCTAACTGCTTTCGTTAATGGCACTTAAGGTATCAATCACTTATGAAATTATATAGTGGTTGAATTATTCAGATAAGTATCCATTTGGCATACGAGAGCGGCTGG
>JAAZDR010000253.1 GCA_012512705.1 Bacillota bacterium | reverse complement strand
GAATCGATGATCCCTTCAGAAGCAGTGCGGCTTCCTTTTTTTGCTGCTTTGGCAAGCCCTTTTTCCCGAAGTATTTTTTGTGCTTTTTCTAGATCGCCACCAGCAGCCTGTAAAGCTTTCTTGCAGTCCATCATTCCTGCACCTGTTATGTCCCTTAGTTCTTTAACCTGTTTTGCCGAAATCATCTCTGTCCCTCCCATTAGTCAGTTATCATAGTTGTATTCAGGGCCAGGATCAATAAGCCCGACCCTGAAAAAACTACTGTTCTACCTCTTCTTCCATTTGCGCACCTTGATTGCCTTCTAATACTGCATCAGCCATCTTTGAGGAAATTAGCTTAACTGCGCGAATGGCATCATCATTACCGGGAATAATATAGTCGATCTCATCCGGATCACAGTTGGTATCAACAATAGCAATAATCGGGATGCCCAGTTTTCTAGCCTCGGAGACCGCGATTTTTTCTTTGCGCGGATCAACGATAAAAACAGCACTGGGCAGTTCGCGCATTCCTCTGATACCACCCAAAAACTTCTCAAGTTTTTGCTGTTCATGTTTTAAAGAAAGCACTTCTTTTTTCGGCAGGATCTCAAAAAGGCCTTCTTCTTCCATCTTTTCCAGCTCATGTAGGCGATCGATGCGCTTGCGGATCGTTTTAAAGTTGGTCAACATCCCGCCAAGCCATCTTTGATTAACATAAAACATCCCGCAGCGTTCTGCTTCACTTTTGATAGATTCCTGAGCCTGTTTTTTGGTCCCTACAAAAAGGATTTTATGACCTTCGGCTACTAAATCTTTGACAAAATTATAAGCAACGTCCAGCATTTTTACAGTTTTCTGTAAATCGATAATGTAGATCCCGTTTCTTTCGGTGAAGATAAATTCCTTCATCTTCGGGTTCCAACGCCGGGTCTGATGACCAAAATGCACTCCCGCTTCGAGCAGCTGTTTCATAGTTACCGCAGACATCCTGCTCCACCTCCTCTCTGGTTTGCCTCCACAGCCATCATTTTTCTATACAGTCCTTCCTTAGAAGACACCGGTATAGAAATCAAGCTGTGTGTGTAGTAAATCCTTAGGTAGTATACCATAGTTTTTTTTTAGGAGCAATCTTTTCAAAAAAGATAATAAAAAAAAGCTTAGGCGTAGCTTTGGTAATATTATGATAAAAAAAAAGAGTAATATGCAAATTACTCTTTTTTCACTAAAGTATGTTTAGAAAATGGACCTTTCTTTTTTCTTTAAATTTTCCAACAGGTAGGGGTTCAGCACTTTGATATACGTTCCTTTCATACCAAGTGAACGTGATTCAATCACACCAGCGCTTTCAAATTTACGCAAGGCATTCACAATTACCGAGCGTGTAATCCCCAGCTGGTCAGCAATTTTGCTGGCTACAAGCAACCCCTCATCACCATCAAGTTCTTCAAAGATATGCTCAACTGCTTCGAGCTCTGAATAAGAGAGTGTGCCTATGGCAAGCTGAACAACAGCCTTGTTGCGTGCTTCTTCCTCAATTTTTTCTGCTTTTTCGCGCAGGATTTCCATCCCTACCACTGTAGCTCCTGTTTCTGCGAGAATTAAATCTTCAGCATTAAACGGTTCGGCAAAACGAGCAACAAGTAGGGTGCCTAAGCGCTTGCCACCACCAATAATGGGAATAACTGTGTAGATTTTGTTTGTAAACAGGCAACCTTCTGTTCCCTCAAGAAAGATACAATCGTTGGACTTTTGACGCAAATTAACTTTGGATTCTTCATTCTTTAAAAGGGATTCATTATAGTCTTCCGGGAAGCGCCCTTCTTTAAGGATCTGGTTAGTCATAATCTCACATTCAAATTCCTCTAATAGCGCATACCCGAGGATTTTCCCCTGGCGATCAGCAATATAAACATTCGCGCGGATCACATCCTGCAGTACTTTGGCCACATCCTTGAAATCTACGTGCTGACCCGCAGTTTTCTGAAGAATACGGTTAATG
>JAAZDR010000252.1 GCA_012512705.1 Bacillota bacterium | reverse complement strand
TACTAATGCCAGCACCAACTCCTATCGCCGCCTCGTCCCCGGCTTTGAGGCCCCGGTAAGACGTTTCTTTGCTGCCGCCAACCGCAGCGCCGCAGTCCGCATCCCTACATATGTTAGAAATGCAGACTTCAGGCGGATAGAATACCGCCCGATCGATGCCGCCGGCAACCCATACCTCGCTTACAGCGCAATGGTCATGGCTGGATTAGACGGGATCATCAATAAGATCGACCCGGTCAAAGAAGGCTATGGTCCATTTGAAAGGGATCCCGGAAGCCTTGACAAAGAGGCAGAAGAGAAGATTCAAAGGCTCCCCGCCAGCCTCGAAGAAGCGCTCGAAGCTTTAAAACAAGATCATCAATATTTACTGCGCGGCAATGTATTCAGCAAAGAAGTGATCGATAATTGGATTAACATAAAAAGAGAAAAAGAAATCCGAGCGGTCAATGAACGCCCTCACCCCTATGAGTTTTTGCTCTATTATGACCTGTAGGCTTATGAAAAAGGAACCTGCTGCCGCCGCCCGGTTGACCCCCGGCACACTGCAGGTTCCTTTTATAATTTATTGGTCAAAGCTCAGCGGGATAGATAGACATTCCTGTTTAAAAACTTGGAATATACGCAGCTGCCTTTTTCTCCTTCGATCATTAGAAATTTGTCTGCCTCCGCATCGATTAGATCTGCATAGTGAACAATCAAAGCTTCCAGGGTTTTTGGACGTTTCGGTGAGCCCCATTCGTTGACACCGTGATGGCTGATCAGGATGTGCAAGAGCAGGTTCTCCTTCTCCTTGGGAAAGGAAACACTCCGGCGCACTTTTTCCATCGCCTCTTTGAACATCAAGCTCCCCTGGACGATATGCCCTAAAAGATTACCCTCCACTGTATAGCCAAAAGTAGTGTCATAGTAAAGCTCCTCCACTTTGCCCAGATCGTGCAGCAAAGCGCCGACAGCCACCAGCTGCTGGTCAACAGCGGGATAGTTACCAGCGAGCGCCAGAGCGTTGTTCAACACATGCAGCGTATGCTGCATCAAGCCTCCCAGCCTGGCGTGATGATATTTTGTAGCTGCAGGCGCTCTACAAAATTTTTCCAAAAACTCGGCGTTAAAAACAGTCTCCAGAAGCATCTTCAGTTCTTCAGCAATACTCTGCTTTACTTCTTCCAGTCTTTCTAAAAACGCATTTTTTAATTCCGCATAATTTTCTACAGACGGCAAAAAATCTGCGGGGTCAAAACCATCCCCCGCATCACAAATGCTGTTTATGTTAAGCTGCAGTTCACCGTTGAACTCCCGGATTACCCCCGATACCTCTACAACCTTCGCGTCAGCGAGAAGGTCGTATGCTTCTTCGCCGTTATCCCAGAGAAACCCCTTGATACTGCCGCTTTTATCCATCAGCTCGACGGTCAAGAAATGCCCGGGTTTATTCTTATAAGGCCGCAGCTGTTTATCTGCTAACAGCAGCACTGCCCTGATCTCACTATTCGCACTAATATCAGCAATCTTAAAGGCTGGCATGCTCTCTCCCCTTTCAGATGCACTAAGATGCGCTCAGAAATATATCTTCCAGTTTTATATTTCTACAAATAAGGGGAAAGACCTTTAGCCGTTTTCGCTAATTCATCCTTTTCTTTTAAGCTACCCCCAGGTATGCCTTTTTTACGTTTTCGTTATTTAAAAGCTCCTCCGCGCTGCCGGAGAGAGTAAACTCTCCGGATTCCAGGACATAAGCACGGGAGGCGATCTTTAGCGCTGCCCGTGCATTCTGCTCCACTAACAGGATTGTCATCCCCTCCTGCTCGTTCAAATGCTGGATCAGTTTCATTACTTCAGAGACAAGGGCGGGGCTTAAACCCATTGACGGCTCATCTAAGAGCATCAAAACTGGTCTGCTCATCAAACAGCGGGCTAAGGCTAACATCTGCTGCTCCCCGCCGCTGAGAGTTCCGCCTAGCTGTTCAAGCCGTTCATGCAGCCGGGGGAAGGCAGCATATACCTTTTGCAGATCAGCATTCAGCTGGGAACGATCGTGACGGGTATAGGCCCCGATCAGCAGATTCTCCTTTACCGTTAATTCAGGGAATATACAGCGCCCTTCAGGCACAGTGCCGATACCCTTTTTAAGGATGCGGTATGCAGGTTGGCCCTGGATTTCCTCTCCTTTAAAAGTAATCGTCCCTCCCCAAGGACGCAGGAGCCCGCTCAGACATTTTATGATCGTCGTCTTCCCTGCCCCGTTGCTGCCAATAAGGGCAACGATCTCTCCTTCTTTGATTTCAAAATTTACACTCCGTATTACTTTAACAATGTCATAGCCCACGGTCAGGTCTTTAACCTTTAACATGCCGCTCCTTCCTTTCCCAGGTACGCTTCAATAACATCCTCGTTATTCATAACCTCAAACGTCGTCCCTTCAGCAATTTTTTCTCCAAAGTTCAGCACTGCGACGCTGTCACAGAGACTGGTGATCACATGCATCGTATGTTCAATAATGATGATCGTGATCCCCTGTTCCCTGATCTTTTTGATCAGCCCCACAATCTCGTTTCGCTCATGCATTACCATCCCTGCTGTCGGCTCATCTAACAGCAGCAGGCCCGGCTCCAAGGCCAGAGCGCGGGCTATCTCCAGCCTCCTGCGCTCCCCGTACGAAAGGTTAATCGATAAAGTGTCCGTTTTTGGCAATAAGCCGACAAAAGCAAGCAGTTCCAGCGATTTCTCCCTGTTCTCATTCTCCTCTTTACAGTAATCGCTGGTCCGCAATAAAGTTTTCAGCAAACCGGTAGTGAGCAGTCGTGTCCGCCCGACCATGACATTATCAACTACCGAGAGACCGGGAGAGAGGCGCAAATTCTGAAATGTTCGGCTCACCCCCAGCTTGGCGATCTGGTGTGGGGTTAACCCCTGCAGCTGAACGCCTTTATAGACTATTGTGCCGCCATCCGGCTGGTAGATCCCAGTAATCGTGTTCAGAAGAGTTGTCTTCCCCGAGCCATTAGGGCCGATCAGCCCTTTGATCTCACCTTTCTTTACCTCTAAATCAACCATGTTTAGTGCTCTCAAACCGCCAAAATATTTAGATACACCAGCTATCTTTAAAATTAGGAAGCACCTCCTCCTGGGCCCTTACTCTGGCCTGCCCGCAAAACGCCGGGCAGCGAAACCAGGCCTCCGGGCATAAAGACCATGATCACGATGATTATTAGCCCAAAGAGCGCGTAATAGTATACCGCTGCGAAGCGGAGCATCTCTGGCAGGGAATAGACAACCGCTGCTCCGATAACTGAACCCACAATGCTGCCCTGCCCGCCGATAACGATCATTAATAAGAAATCGAGGGAGTGTTTAAAGGTGAAAGCATCAGGGGTAATATAGCGGATGTAATGGGCGTAGAGGCCGCCGGCCATGCCGGCGAGGACAGCAGAAATAGTAAAAGAAAGCAGCTTGATGCTGGTAGAATTGATCCCAAAAGCCTCCGCAGCGATGATGTTTTCTTTTACATAGATAAACGATCGGCCAATAGGCGAAGAGACGAGGCGCCATGAAAAGAAGACAACCAGTAAACAGAGGGCGAAAACCAGGTAATAGTAAGCGATAGTAGAGGTAAACTGGTAACCAAACAGAACTGGACGCGGGATGCCGCCCATCCCGGTGGCGCCTCCCGTTATGCCCTCCAGGTTGATAAAAAGCAGTGACATGATAAACCCGAAGGCAAGGGTAACAATTTTTAAGTATATATCGGTCACCCTTAAACTGATTATCCCGAGCAATGCCCCGACAATACCTGAAGCTGCCATCGCAAACGGTAAGGTAACGAAGAAAGGCAGGCCGGCATCCACAGCTAGGATTGCGGAAATATACGCTCCTATGCCCATAAAAGCTGCGTGTCCCATGGAAAGAAGTCCCGTATAGCCGGAAAGAATATTAAACCCGATTGCAGCAATGGCATAGATTCCGACCATCACACCTAGATGTATGAAGTAATCGTTATCTCGAAAAAGAAAGGGG
>JAAZDR010000251.1 GCA_012512705.1 Bacillota bacterium | reverse complement strand
TGGAAAAGCAAAAAAATCCAACCCATCTTCACCTTGCTCTAATGAAAGGTAAAGCTCATAAAATTTTGTAAGTGATTCCAGCCAATCGGGAGCATCAGTACGAAAGAATGGGGACTGCTTTTCAACAGAAATCAAACCAAGCTCAACCAGCGGTGTAAGATATTGATGCACAAAACCTTCTTTTTCATCTTTTTGTGGCAGCTGTGGCCAGTGAGGCATATACGGGAAGCTTGAGGCAATTAAATCTAAGGCGTCTTCGACCTTTTTATGCGGAAGACTCCCAATACCTGTAGCCAAGCCGCTTAAGTCCTCTTTCATAATACCGACAAGTACCTTTCTGTTCAGTGATAATCTTCCTTATTTAATAATTATACCTTATGTTTCAGTTCTTTGTATTCTTCTTTTAACGCTTTCGAATTTTCTTCACAAAGGATTCCATATTCAAAACTATCTACTAAAGCCATCCAGCTAGCCTCAATAATATTAGGCGAAACGCCAACTGTCCCCCAAGTTTTTTTCTCACTTTTAGTCTCGATAAGCACTCGTACTTTTGCTCCTGTCCCATCTTTCCCATCTAGTACACGCACTTTAAAGTCAACCAGTTTGACTTTTTTCAGTTGTGGGTAGAACTGTTCCAAGGCTTTACGCAAGGCGGCATCGAGAGCGTTTACAGGGCCATTACCATCAGCTGCAGTGTGTACGCGTTTGTCGCCTACCCTCACTTTAATTGTTGCTTCACAATGCATCCCATCGTCATCATGCTTTTCAATAATAGCCCGGAAACCCTCAAGTTCAAAAAGCGGCTTATATCTATTCGTCGACTTCCAGACGAGGAGGTCAAAAGAGGCCTCAGCCCCTTCAAACTGATAACCGTCATACTCCATCTCTTTTAATTTGTTAAGAATGAGCTTTATGTTTTCGCTGCCCTTCTCTAGACCAAGATTGTTTTCGTTTGAGCGATATAGAATGTTGCTTTTACCAGAAAGCTCAGAGAGCAAAATCCGCCGGCGGTTGCCGACCACCTCCGGCTGGACATGTTCATAAGTTTCAGGATTTTTATTTACTGCATCGACGTGAATGCCCCCTTTATGGGCAAAAGCATTGCTGCCGACATAAGGTTGTCGCTCATCAGGGATAACATTAGCCATTTCGGCTACATAGCGCGAGAGCTCAGTCAGACCCTGCAGTTGTGCTTGTGTTATCAGAGGAATGTTTAATTTTAACTGCAAATTAGGGATTACTGTACAAAGATTTGCATTTCCACAGCGTTCACCATAACCGTTAATCGTTCCTTGTACCTGTTGAATACCATTTTGAACAGCTGTTATCGAGTTAGCAACCGCCATTCCCGCATCATTGTGGGCATGAATCCCCAGCGGCGTATCTATCTCCCGCCTAACCTGTTGAATTATTGCCTGCAGCTCTAACGGAAGCATTCCTCCATTAGTATCACAAAGAACAATTGCATCCGCACCGCTTTCTGCTGCAGCTCGAATCGTTGCCAGGGCATATTGAGGGTTATGCTTAAAACCATCAAAAAAATGCTCTGCATCAAAGAAAACTTCCCGGCCCTTTTGTTTTAAATATGCTACTGTATCAGCGATCATTTTGATATTCTCTTCCAAAGTCGTATTAATGGCATTGTGCACATGGAAATCCCAGCATTTTCCGACAATTGCCACCGTTTTAACTGATACTGCCAGCAGCGCTTGGATATTAAGGTCTTGTTCTACTTTTATCCCAGCACGACGCGTGCTGCCAAAGGCACTGACCTTTGCATTCTTCAGAGTTATGTTTTTTATACGCTGAAAATAATCCCGGTCTTTAGGATTAGAGCCGGGCCAACCTCCCTCAATATAATCTATCCCCAAGTTATCGAGACGCTGAGTTATTTTAATTTTATCCTCAACTGAAAAAGACACTCCTTCCCCCTGGGAACCATCACGAAGTGTCGTATCATAGATCTGTACCTTATGCATTCTGTGGCCTCCTCTTCAGAAGCAAATTAATTAAAGGCTATTATACTATTTATTATTAATGCTGTCTACTATAATCAGAGATTTATTTTTTGCAATTAACCCTGTTATTGACAAGGTTAAAAAAGGAGTATTATCCAGTTTCGGCGAAATACATAATTATTAGAAAAAGAAAGGGTCTCTTAGAAAATGCTTGCCAAGACAAAAACAGCATCAATAATGGGTATTGAAGCAGAAATTGTAGACGTCGAAGCTGACCTTTCAAGCGGGCTTCCCGCTTTTGACCTTGTCGGCTTACCAGCCCCTTCGGTCAAGGAAGCAAAGGAAAGAGTGCGTTCAGCTATCCGCAACAGCGGTTTTGAATTCCCCTTAAAAAGAATTACTGTAAACCTTGCTCCTGCTTACCTGCGCAAAGACGGCCCTCTTTTTGATCTGCCGATTGCTATTGCCCTGCTCGGAGCAAGCGGTCAAATTCCCAGGGAAAGCCTGCAAAACACTTTTCTCGCCGGCGAGCTTTCCTTAAACGGCGATCTGCGCCGAGTAAACGGGGTACTCGCTATTGCCTCCTCTTTAGCGGAAAAAGGTTTTTCAGGGAAGTTTATTGTTCCTATGGAAAATGCCACTGAGGCAGCACTTAAAAATGAACTTAAAGTATATGGGCTGCGTAACCTTCAGGAAGTGGCCGCATTTTTAAAAGGCGAAAAAAGCTTTCCACAAGTTAAATCTGATATAAAAAACGCCTTTTCTTTGCCAGCGGAAACTGCTGTTGATTTTGCCGATGTTAAAGGACAAGAATCAGCAAAAAGAGCCTTGGAAATTGCTGCTGCCGGGAACCATAATGTTCTTTTGACAGGCCCCCCGGGTTCCGGCAAAACAATGCTTGCCAAGCGTTTACCAACAATTATGCCCCCCTTATCACTGGAAGAAAGCCTCGAAGTAAGCAAAATTTACAGTGTAGCCGGCTTGTTATCTCCGGACAGGCCACTTTTAATGAATCGTCCATTCCGGCAGCCGCACCACACAAGCACAGTTGCTGCCCTTATCGGCGGTGGAAGGATTCCCCGCCCGGGGGAGATCAGCCTAGCACACCATGGCGTCCTCTTTATGGATGAATTCCCTGAATACAGTCGTGAATCCATAGAAGCACTACGCCAACCTTTGGAAAACCGCAGCGTGATCATCGCACGTAACACTCTCTCGTTAAAATTTCCAGCAGAGTTTATCTTAGTTGCTGCTGCCAATCCCTGCCCCTGTGGTTTTCTTCACGATCCGCATCATGAATGCCGCTGTGATACGCGCTCGCTGCAGCGCTACCGCTCACGTTTATCAGGTCCAATTATAGATCGTATTGATATCCAAGTGGAATTGCCAGCAGTAACCTATGATAAAATAGAAAAAAACTCTCCCCAGGAGAGCTCTTCAGAAATTCGACAAAGAGTAGAAAAAGCACGCGCTATCCAACGGCAGCGCTTTAAAAAAAGCAAACACAAAACCAATGCTTTAATGAACACAAAGCAGGTGCAGCGTTACTGTCAACTTTCACGCACTGCAAGGGGTATTCTACGCCAAGCCTACGAAAAGCTTGGTCTCTCTGTCCGCGCGCACGAGCGCATACTTAAAGTCTCACGGACGATTGCCGATTTAGAGGGAAAAGAAGAAATCAAAGCTGAACATGTTGCCGAAGCGATTCAATACCGTGCCCTAGATCGAAATTGCTAGAATTTTACCGTTTACTGCGGTTGCCTGGGAAATAATAACCATAATTAATAAGTTAATGGATCGCTTTCAAATGGCGCAGGTCTCTAAGTTTACCTGTATTCCGATCCATCTCTACTGCGATCAAATCAATACGAAACTTTTGCTCCTTTTTAAAATGAGTCTTTTTAAACTGGGCAAGGTAATGGTAAGAGAGCTTTACCAGTTTGCTCAGTTTTCTCTTATCAACGGACTCTTCCGGCAGGCCAAATTCTGCTCCTGTTTTTGTCCGCACTTCCACAAAAACAAGCTCTTCCCTCTCCTTAGCAACTATATCAATTTCCCCGATATCACAAGTATAATTTTCTTCCAAAATGCAATATCCTTTTTGCAGCAGGTATTTTTTTGCCGCAATTTCTCCTTGCTTACCAAGCCGTTTACGCCAGTGGCTCATGAAAAAACTCCTTTTTACCCAATAGTTTGAATGAACGACGGTGAACCGGCAGAGCACCAAAACGAGCGATTGCTTCCCGGTGTTCCGCTGTAGGATATCCTTTATGTTTTTCAAACCCGTACGAAGGGTAACGTTCTCCCAAAGAGATCATGAAGCGGTCGCGAACGACCTTCGCGACCACTGAAGCAGCGGCGATCGAAAGACTTATTCTATCACCACCTTTAATAGCTTTCTGCGGGGCCGGGGAGGTTAAAGAGATTTTATGTCTGCCATCGACAAGGATATAATCAGCTGCCGGCGATAGACGTGATACTGCCCTGGCCATTGCCTGCAAAGCGGCATTATGAATATTTAGCTTATCGATCTCTTCAACACGAGCTATACCGATGCCAATAGTAAGAGCGTTCCTTAAAATTTGCGGCAATAAAATCTCTCGCTGCCGCGGAGAAAGCAATTTTGAATCCTTCAACCCATAAAGAGGACACTCCCGTGTAAAAATTACGGCACAAGCAACAACCGGGCCTGCTAAAGGTCCCCTGCCCACTTCGTCTACTCCAGCAACCAGTCGGTAACCGCGATTATGAAGTTCACGTTCCAAGGCAAACATTCTATGTAAGCGAATTCTTTCCTGTTCTTTCTCTTGTTCATTTAATTCCTTTAGTCTCAACCTCTTCCCCACCTCCGGGAAGCTCCAAAGTAATTCGTCCTAATTTGCCACTGCGAAAATCTTTGATGACCATAGTACTTACCTGTAGGTAGTCGATTACCCCTCCTGAACGCAGACAGCCGCGCCTTCTGCCGATTAACTCCATTAGCTGCAACGGCCTTAAACTCTCTTCAATTTCGTAGCAACACTCTATAATACCGGGATAATTTTCCTGCAGAAAAGAAATTAGCCATATGGCCAGCTCTTCTCTGTCAACTGTTTTTTCTTTTACGGTGCCCAGAGCTGCTAACCTGAAAGCCGCCTCTTCATCCCTGATTTCCGGATGAATCAACCCTGGTGTATCCAAAAGTTCGAGGCCGTCACGAAGGCGAATCCACTGCCTGCCGCGTGTTGTTCCGGGTTGATCGCCTGTTCTGGCCGCTCTTTTCCCTGCAAGTCGATTAACAAGCGTTGATTTACCTACATTGGGGATACCGATGATCATAAACCTGGCAGCGCGTGTAAAACGAGTTCTCCGGACACTCCCCTCCTCCAGGTATTTAAAAATATTTTCTATACCTGTACCTTTATGTGCATCTATGGCCAAAGCCGCACTCTCTCTAGCATTATAAAATTTCAACCACTGCGCCGTAGCCTCTGGTCGCGCGAGATCACTTTTATTTAAAATTACCAGAAGGGGTTTTTGCGCAAGGTAATGGCGCAGCTTTAAGTTTCTTGTAGTCTCAGGAGCGCGAGCATCAAGCACCTCCAAGATCAGATCCACTGCTTTTAGTTCATTTACAAGCTTTTGCCATCCTCTTTTCAGATCCCCGCCAAAACTTTTCTTGCCGATTTAAACCACCCCTAGCTTAAAAAGCGGAATTCAGAAAGTGGCCAGAAGACAAAAAATGCCTTACCTTTGATCTCTCTCACATCTACAAAGCCAACGGAAGAATCCCTGCTATCCATACTGTTGGCACGATTATCTCCAAGAACAAAAATATGGCCGGAAGGAACAACAACGGGTCCATAATCTTCTAGTCCGTTATCAAAATGTCCCGATTCTTCAACTATGTTGTCGTTAACATAAATATTTCCCTGGCGTATTTCAAATTTATCGCCTTCTAAAGCCACAACCCGTTTAATAAAATCACGATTAGGCGAGTAGCGAAAAACGACAATATCATTTCTTTCAGGCTCTTGGAGGCGGTAGATAAACT
>JAAZDR010000250.1 GCA_012512705.1 Bacillota bacterium | reverse complement strand
GCACGTCTGGGGATCGCTATCGAAGAGTTCGGCGATTATGCCCTGCAAAGTAAAAATCCGGTGCGTATAGCTGGGCGCTGTTCGGTATTTGCTGAGTCAGATATGATTCATAAACAACAGATGGGGCATACGATTCCCGACATTGTCGCTGGCCTTTGTGATGCTTTGGTGCGCAACTATTTAAATAACGTTGGCAGAGGAAAGGAGATCCTTTCCCCGATCGTTTTTCAGGGAGGCGTTGCCGCGAATAGCGGCATTCGCGCAGCCTTTGAAAAAACGCTGTCAGCAGAGGTTATCGTTCCGGAACATTACAGCGTCATGGGCGCTATCGGGGCGGCCCTATTAGCTAGGGATGCGGTTAAAAAGGGTCAGAAGAAGACGCAGTTTCGAGGCTTTCAGATCAGTGAGCTAGAATATGAGGCGAGCAGTTTTGAGTGCAAAGCCTGCCCCAATCTTTGTGAAATTGTCAATATCGCCATCGAGGGCAAGGTATTGGCCCGCTGGGGAAGCCGCTGCGGTAAATGGGATCACCTTCGGGAGCCGGAGAAAGTAGAGGTATAGGGGGAGAAAGTTAAGAAAATGAAAGTTTCTTTTGCACATATGGGAACTTCACCGATTGCCTTTGAGATGTTACTCCAGGATCTGGGGCACGAGGTGATCTACCCACCGAAACCTTCGGAGAGAACACTTTCTTTGGGTGTGCAGTACGCGCCAGAGTTTGCCTGTATCCCTTTTAAAATAGTGCTCGGTACCTATGTTGAGCTGTTAATGGCCGGTGCGGAGACGTTGGTTAGTGCGGGAGGGTATGGACCATGCCGTGCCGGCTTTTACGGGGAGATGCATCGCCGTATTTTGCAGGATGTAGGTTATGATTTTGAGCTGATCTTTTTCTTTCCTCCTTTAAAAAAACCGGCAGATTTCTACCGTAAACTCCTAAAGCTTAAAGGGAAAAACTCCTGGCGCACGCTTATCTATGCGGTCAGAAAAGCCTGGTTGATGCTGCAGACCTTAGATGATCTGGAAATACGCAGCCATCAAGTACGGGCGCGTGAACTAAAGCGCAGGGATACAACTGCAGCTTTCCGTAAAGGGCTAACTTATCTTAGAGAAGCACGCTCTTTCTCGGAGATAAAAGAGGCGCGTGCTGCTGCTTTAGAGGAACTGGAAAAGGTGGAGCGAGACGATACGCGGGAACCGCTCAAGGTAGGCATCATCGGGGAGATCTACGTCCAGTTAGAGCCCTTTGCTAATTTTCATATTGAAGAGTTGCTTGGTGAACTAGGGGTAGAGACCAGGCGCAGTATTTTTTTAACCAACTTTACACGGCATGATATATTGTCCGCTGCCGGCGATAAGACGGCAATTAAACTGGCCCAGAGTTATCTCGGTCAAAAGATAGGCGGACACGGGCAGAACAGTGTAGGAGATATTATCCGCTTTTCTCAGAGCGGCTATGATGGAGTGGTGCAGTTGGCACCGTTTACTTGTATACCGGAGATTGTCGCCAAAAGTATAATCCCGTATCTGAGCAAAAAGTTTGATATTCCCGTATTTACCTTCTTTATTGATGAACAGACTGGTCAGGCTGGCGTAGAAACAAGACTTGAAGCGTTTGTTGATCTGATGCACCAGCGACGTGCAAGAAAAAGAGAAATGATCCAGCAAGCGGGATAAACATTTTTAGAATTTTTTTGGTATGAACAGCTGTGTTACGTTTGGCCTGTAAGGG
>JAAZDR010000321.1 GCA_012512705.1 Bacillota bacterium | reverse complement strand
TCATAAGTTGCTATGCGACGCCGACGGTCAAGAGCAAAATCCGTGCTGAGCCGATACAATTATTGGGCTTAGACTTGGAAACAGAACCGACAACGGCAGAATTAAAGCTAATCGGCGTTTGGGATGGAAACGAGTATCAACATTTTTACAATAAAGATTTTGTCGAGGTACTCTATTTTATTGTGGCACATTGTATTGAACATAATAAATCGATTGCCTATTGGAATAGGCTTGATCCTTTTGTCCTTTACAAGCAGTTATTGCTAAGACTACCGCCGGACGAGCAACGCAAAAGCATGGCGCGTTACGGTAAAATAGCCGGCGTCTGGAATAAACGAGCTGGCGCGTGGTCGGTAAAGCCGGTTATTGAAATAGAAATAGGCGACGAACACTATTTCGGCATTAGCAACGTTATCAGGTCGTCAATGCAATTTTTTTACAGGCGCAAAGACGATAAATGGCTTAATAAAGTTTGGGCTTATGACATCGCTTGTATGTATCAAAACGGTATCGAGAAAGAAATGCGAGACCGACAACATATTTTTGGCTATTACAGCAAGATAGCAGAAGAGGCTCATGTCATTGATTGGACCAAGTTTGACAACGACCGCGATTATATGGCGATGGTTTTGCAATCTAACATGTTAGACGCGCGAGCGGCGTATGACTTAGGCATGTTAATACAGGACGAATTTTTTACGGCTTTTAAACATTATCCGGCTAACTTGATAAGTCAAGGATCGCTGGCGCGGTCGGCAATAGTAGCGACAATTTATAACAAATATCTACCGCGTTACAAAACAGAAAAAAAGTTATGGCAAAAAGTACAAGCAGAAGTACAGGCAATCGGCTTAATAAACTATTACGACGAATGGGCCGAACGGTTCGGTCCGGAAGTTTTAAAAGATTTATATTGTCTTGTTTGCGAGAGCTACAGCGGCGGCTATATCGAGACTATCCGTTATGGCTATTCGCAGTCAGGCTATTTTGCGGATTTAACAAGTGCATATCCGGCCGTCGCAATAGATTTATACGACTTGCGCGGCTGTCGAATTACAACGGGCAAGGGTCCGCCGCCGCATATTAAAAATAGTTACTGTTTTATTCGCGGCGATGTTAATATACCGTTGACTGTAAATTATCACCCAATCACCGTTAAGCACCCAATCGACAAAGCGACAAATGTCAGACCGGTGGGCGAATACCGCGCCAGTTACACAATCGAGGAAAGAGACTATTTAATCTCGCAAGGAGCGACGTTTGAAAATGAGGTTTGGTACAACATACAAACTACCGGCAAAAAATCGCCATTGGCTGATTGTGTAAAAACTTTTACTGATCTAAGAACTAAGTTGTTGGCGGAGGGAAACAGCGCTCAGTACATGGCTAAAATTGCTAACAATAGTATTTATGGCATTACTTACGAGGCTGTAGATACATTTGACGAGTTGGCCGACGGCGATGTTATTCGCACGGGCTACCGTGCCGGTGAATTTTTCAATCCGATTTTCGCGGCAATAATAACTTCATACACACGCATAAAATTAGCGCTTGCGGCGCAAAAAATCGAGGACGCAGGCGGTCTGCCAATTTTGCTTATGACAGACTG
>JAAZDR010000249.1 GCA_012512705.1 Bacillota bacterium | reverse complement strand
CGTTAGGCCTTCAGCAAGTTTTTCGTCCCCTTCAACCAATGTCAGAGAAGGCCATTTCTGTAAATAGTCTGCGATGCCAAGAGGAATAAAAGGATGAATCCTACCCTCCTCGGTAGCGGCAAATTCTAGCTCCCGTCGTCCAAGAACGAGCTCTGCTTGTGGGAAAAGATTAATATTCGCTGCATGATCATAATGAAGATGGCTTAATATCACCATATCAACACTTTCAGGAGTTAACCCCTGCTCCTGCAGTTTTTCTACAAGCATTAAACGCTCGTTATGCCCACCGACATCAAAAAGAATGTTCTTTCCTTTGTGCTGCAGAAGAACCACAGTAGACCAGCCAAGATAGCCACGAGAAGAAAAAGCTGGTATTCCAGGTAGAAGTATTTTTAATTCCATCCTTAACCTCCTTATGAATATTTTTGCCGACAACAACATGTGGTATCACAAAATTTATTCTAAGTAAGCTCCCTTCATCGCTGATACCACAGAACGGGAATACTGCTTAAAGACCCCCTTGTTATGGCGCGGCTTTGGCGGCTGCCAGTTTTCCCTTCTTTTACTCAAAATCTTCGCCATCTCGTCTGCTTCTACACGTTTACCTTTGACGCCAACAAGATCAAGGCGGCGAGAGGGAATATCAATAGAGATCAAATCCCCTTCCTCTACCAGGGCAATCGGACCGCCTACTATAGCTTCCGGTGACACATGCCCGATCGCAGGTCCTTTTGTCGCCCCGGAATAGCGTCCGTCAGTAATGATCGCTGTCGATGAATTAAGCTCAGGATTTTCCGCGATGGCGCTTGCTGGATGGTACATCTCTGGCATACCAGCACTTTGGGGACCTTCGTAACGGATTACAATAATATTTCCCGGCCTCACCTTTCCAGAAAGGATAGCTTCTGTTGCTTCTTCTTCGCAGTCAAAAACAAGGGCCTCTCCTGTATGAACGTGCATCTCGGGGACAACAGCAGAATGTTTAACCACTGCTCCCTCCGGGGCAAGATTGCCCTTAAGCACCGCTAATCCGCCTTCCTTGAAAAACGGATTTTCAAAAGTTGCTATTATATCCTCTTTTTTGAGGGCATAATTGGCAAGAAATTTTCGTGTCTCTTCATAAAAACGCCCTTTCCTTAACTCTTCTAGATTTTCGCCAAGTGTTTTACCGGTTACGGTCAACACATCAAGATGCAAGTAATCTTTGATCTCTTCCATTACCGCAGGAATCCCTCCAGCAAACCATAAATGTTCTGCTGGAAAATCGCCGCGCGATTTTAGATTCGTAATTACAGGAATTTTTCTATGCAGCTCATCAAACAAAGATGCATCCAGTTCGATCCCCACCTCGTGGGCAATGGCCGGTAGATGCAGCATAGCATTCGTGGAGCCGGCGATCGCTGAATGCACCATAATCGCATTTTCGAATGCCTTTTGGGTAAGGATATCCCGCGGAGTTATACCTGCTTCAAGAAGCTTCAAAACCTGCTTTCCTACCTCTATAGCTTTGCGCTTTAACAAAGCAAGACTAGATGGTATTAGTGCCGTCCCCGGAAGGGCAAGTCCTAAAGCCTCAGACATCGATTGCATCGTGCTCGCTGTCCCCATAAATTGGCAAGCACCACAATTCGGGCAAGCAAATTGCTGGCCAAGATAAAGCTCCTCAACAGGGAGTTCTCCTTTGGCCACCTGATCACCCATATGCCACAGGGCATCGGATGCTAAAAAATTTGGGCCGTTCGACATCGTTCCTCCGGGAAGAGGAATGGCCGGGAAAGTTAGCCTTGCTATAGCCATTAGATGCGCAGGGATTGATTTGTCACAGCTTGATACGGTGACAAGGCAATCATAAGGCGAGGCGAGCATATGAATTTCAGTCATATTAGCGATCATTTCCCTGGAAATTAAAATATAATCCATACCTAAATGCGCCTGTGAGATTCCGTCACAAACATCCGTTGTCGTAAATCTGCCACTTTTACCACCAGCCTCAGCCACACCACGAGAAACAGCTTCGACTAAGGAATCTAAATGAAAACTACCTGGGTGGCTAGAACCAGCAACACTTTCAATTAAAACTTGGGGCTTCGAAAGATCCGCAAACGTCCAATCCATCCCCATACGCAAAGCATCTCCCTGATAATTAATTTTTCGTAGCTGTTGGCTTCGTAACACTGCTAGTTACCCCATTCATTCCTATAATAGAAACAAAGCCCTCATGGTAATTGATCCATAAAGGCTTCTTATGATTATTCGTCTTTTTAGTTTTAAAATCCTGCAGTATGGCCTCAATAGCCGTACAAAAAGCTTTACCCCGTATTTTCTATTGCGTAAATACGGGGTATACTTCTATAAAATTTAGATATATAAATCCTGCCTGTTTGAAAAATAATTTTTGTCTTTTATGTCGTACGTAATAGCTTTTCCGAAAAATTATTACGTATGAAATTAAACAAGGGAATTCTCTTTATCCTACATAGTACTTTAGATTTTAAAAAGTTCTTTAATAAAAATTTTCAGCAAGTGAACGGTAAATTTACGAAGGCTAAAACAATTAAAACGTTTCAGCCTTCGTAAAATGCGACTTCTATTTAAAATTTCCAAAGACCAATTTACACCTTTCATTTTCGCTAATTGATTTTCGCTGTTTACCAGAAAGAAGATACAAAAGCAATCCCGTAATAAACCAAATTAACACAATTCCCCACTCTAATGGCCACACTAGTGCACCAGGGCTTGCTGGTAAAACCAAAACGATAATCATCAAGAAAGACAAAAATATCGCCAAGTAACCCATCTTTATTCCGCCTGGCATTTTATAAGGCCGATTAACATCAGGCCGGCTTCTCCTGAGCTTTACCGCCGAACAGCAGACTGATAACCATGCAAGCATGAAGCCAAGTGAGCAGACATTAATGATTGGGACTAATAGCGACTTGCCAAAAAAGGGGCCGGCTATAGTTAAAGTTGCAATAAAGTAATTTGCATAATAAGGAGTCTTAAATTTAGGATGTATTTTAGAAAAAAGTGAAGGCAAAAGTCTTGCCCGTCCTAACGCTAACAGCACTCTGGCCCCTGCAACAAAAAAAGAATTTAATGTTGAAATAAGACCACAGAGGGCACCTACAAGTATCGCTTTTTCAATTAATGGAAATCCCAGCCCGATTCCATATACTTCTGCTGAAGGCATACTTAAATCTATAACTTTCTGCCATTGCATAGCAAAAGAAGTGGCAACAAGCATTAGCACGTAAAATATGCCTGCAGCTATTACTGCTAAACCGATAACTTTCCCTAACAACTTATAATTTATAGTCTCACTGCTTTCTTCCGCTTCCTGTGGGATAGTATCAAAACCAGAATAAAAGAATGGAGTTATAGCTAACACAGAAAGAATGCCTGCAACTAAACTTCCACTCATGTTGTCCGGTGTTTGAGAAACAATCGGCATAATATTTTCTACTGAACCAAAAATAAACGATATTGTCACACCTACCGCAGCTATCATAACGATCCCTTTTGTTAAGGCATTTTGTATTTTGACAACATACTGAATCCCCTTTAAGTTAGCCCCTATGATTAAGATACTGACTATTAGACTAATAATTAAAACCGGAGCATATATCGTATAATCACCAATTGTGTATAAGGGGAGTTGTCTTAGGGCTGGGAACAGCGTGCCGAAAATTTCACCAATAGCAATCGCTTCCCATGGGCATAGCATCACATATCCGAACACCAAAAACCATCCTGTAAAGTAACTGACCCTTGGGCCAAAAGCATTTAATGTAAACGCTATCGAGCCGCCAGCTACGGGCATCATGGTTGTCAGCTCGCCATAAACAAGAGCTATCGGTATTAACATCAGCGAACCGATCAAGAAAGCTATGATTGCAGCTATTGGCCCTCCTCCCAAGTTAATCCAATCCCCAATTACTAATACCCAGCCAACCCCAATCATCGCCCCAAAACCAATAGCAAAAAAGTCTTTTGGAGCGAGCTCTTTTGATAGAGATTGCACACCACTTGACTCATTTTCTAATATATTTGATTGCATGGTTTACCCCACCTTGTACATTCATCATGTCTAAAATCACGACTAAAAAATGTGTCCCCTAATTCTCATAGGGGACTTCATATTTTTCTTTTTCTCAAAACTTGTTTAATTTTTAACTATTTTCCGAAATAGTTTAATTAATCTGCCGCCTTAATCTTTACTGTCTCCTTCCCTTCTTTCCAAATTCTTTCGCCAATTTTTTGTAGCTCTTTTAAATCGCCCTTTAACTCCCCGATTAAGTTAAACGGATTAGCAGCTTTTATTTTAGGGCCATAATATATACAGATAGCCTGCCAATTTCGATCCGCATTATAAGCTATACTACCAGCTACGGGATGCTTTTGGTTTTCCGCCCCTACCTCTAAAGGCATTTTATAAAAGAATTCTTCGCCGGCGAACCTTGCCTGTAAAGCATCGGCCTCGTATGGTAATTTTTCCATAAACGCTTTACATGTTTTAGGCGCGACATCTTCATATAAACAAACCTCAAAAACTCCGCCTTTTTCAAACTCCATGATAATCTTACTCACACGCTCAACCCCTATTTTGGAATTATAATTTAAAAATATTAATCGACTCTAATTTAACCCTCGCCTGAATAATTAAAAGACCACTTATTTAGAGATTGCTTCACCTTGATCAATATCTGTAACATTTATTTCCAAGAAAGGAGCTGCTGTTTCTGGTTTATAGGTAACAAGTGAAACAAATACTGTCACAAGCAAACAAAGTATACCTCCAGGAATAGCCTGGTGTAGGCCAATGGGATTATGAAGAACATTTGACCACAAAGTTGCAACAATTATACCGGTGAACATACCCGCAATAACTCCTTCTTTAGTAGCCTTTCGCCAACATAACGCTGCGATTGAAGGTACGGCGAGTGATGCTGAGTAAAATGTCATAGCAAAAATAATGGCATCCATTATTACGCGGATATTAAGAGCAAAAACAATGGAAGCACAACCAAGGAAAACAACAACCCATTTTGCTAGACGTAGCTGTTCTGCTTCAGTAACATCATTTTTAATCCTCCTATAAATATCGCTGATGGCTGTTTGTGCCGCATTAATTAGATAGCTATCGATAGTTGACATCAATATGGCCATAATTGCAACAATAACTAATGCCGCAAGAAACGGATGATACAGGTCACGAACCATAATCGGGATAAGCGATTCATGTGCTCCTTCAGGAAATGTCGGATAAATAACAGCAGCAGCCATCCCTATTAGGGTAACCATAACAGTATACAGAAGAATAACCGTGCTTGCAGAAAAAACACCTCTTCTTGCTACCTTTTCGGATCCCGAAGCAAATGCTCTTTGCCAGTATGGAGGCCCAGAAAGGAAATAGAGTCCATATACCCACATAAACCCTATTATTTCCATATTAGGTTGAAATGAGAAGTTTTCCGGTGGTAATACCGTACGTATATGTGCCCAGCCACCTGCACTATTTATCGCCAAAATTGGTAGCCCAACTCCTACCATAATTAGGACAATTAGACCTTGGACAACATCCGTATAAGCAACACCATAAAGTCCGGAAAACATAGTGTATGCAACCATTATTACCACAGAAATTGCAGCTGCTATCTCGTAAGATACACCCCAAGGTTCACAGATAACTTCTAAAATTCTTGACGCGGCTACCATTTGGCTTCCAACAGTACCGACTAGTGTCCAAAGGATAATAACTGCTGCGATCAAAGATGCAGTTTTACCAAAACGCCGATAAAAAAGTTCAGGAATGGAACCAACATTGTAGAGAACACCTATTTTCCGAATCCGTGGAGCGATATAAGAAAAACCATACATTGCAAGAACGGGGGCAATTGTTACAGTTATCGCCTGATAACCAAGATTATATGCAATTCCTGATTTTGCCAGTGTTGAAGCTGCTCCAATATACGTTGCAGCAAAAGTAAGCGTAATAACAAACCAAGGCAAAGATCTGCTGCTAAGAAAAAAGTCTTCAGTTCCCTTTACTCTATTTTTAAAATAAAAGCCTATAGCAAACATACAAACGAGGTAGAGCAACATTACTATTAATTCCATATAATTTCCCCCCTTTAATTAAACAAAAAATTAAATAGCTTTATTCAGGCAAGGGTAAAGTTTACCTACTGACCAAATCTATCGCCTTATTCGGACATAGCGACTAGCAAACACCACATCCATCACAAGCTTCAGGATCTATTTTGGCATTTCTACCTTCTATAGATATAGCATCAAAAAGACAGACATCTGCACACTCTGTACAACCTGTACATTTATCATCATCGACCTTAGCAATCACCGGAGGGTTATATTCTGGGACCTTTATACCCGATAGTGCTTTCCCCTTAAAATCCTCGATTGTTTTATAATTGTGTTTTTCCATATAATTATCAATGCCATTAGCTATATCCGATAAAACTTTATACCCGTGTGCATAGATCGCACCGCAAACTTGAACAGTTGATGCACCAATTAACATATATTTTACAGCGTCCTCCCATGTGTGAACCCCAGTTACGCCTGAAATTGGGATTGTTACCTTTTGCCTAACTTTTGCCATGTAAGCAAGACTTACTGAACGCAACCAGCTTCCGCCAAGCCCATGGAATGTACCTAGATATGGCTTACCCGATTCAACATCTATCTCCATTGCGCGGAAGCCAAATGTCCCTAGGCCGGTAATTGCATCAGCACCGGCCAATTCAACTTGCGGAGCAACTATTTCTGGGTTATCATTTATTGCCATAAGCTTTACAATTACCGGTATATTCACAACATCCTTTACAGCTTTAACGATCATAGGATCGGTGTATTTAATAACTGGCCAGCAGTGCATATTTAGTTCAAGAGCATCTGCACCAGCATTTTCCATAGATTTAGCAAGATTGACCCAGGATTCGTAATCATTAGGTGCACCGCATATACTTACAATAATTGGTATATCGGTATAGCCTGGCTTTTTAAGAGTATCGAGCATACTGATCATTTCTTCTGGCGTTGGATAAGGTTCTCCGAGTCGGAAAAAGGAGAAAAAGCCATTTTTTTTAGCTATAACAGGGTCATAACCGCCGGAATTGTTCATCAACATAAATCTTGGCTTTGGATAAGCTCCGGCGGGCTTTCCATTTTTTTCAGGAAGGACTACAGATTTTGTTACTACTGCTCCCGCGCCTGCATCTGCAGCCTTTTTTATTTTCTCTGCACTTATTGATGGAGTTGCAGAGGCGACAATGACTGGGTTTTTTAACTTCAGGCCAGCAAAATTTACTTTCGGCATTTTAATACCTCCAAATTTTAATTTTTCTGTGAATCTGAATTAGTTATCAAATTATTTAAGCTAGTAGGAATGCTTAATTTTAAAATAGCCTTCCTACAAAATAGCAACACAACAAGCTAAAAATTACTTAAGCGTTTTTTCCATCTATCTATAACTTCTGGATTCACAACGTGTGGAGGTTCCACTCCTGCAAGTACAGATTTTACTTGTTCTACTAACGTTCGGTTAGCTTTTTCAAATGCCTCAGCGGTAAACCAGCCAATGTGTGGGGTGATCAAAATATTATCAGTATTCAACAAAGGGTTTTCCTTTTCCGGAGGCTCAAGAGTAAGCACATCTAATGCCGCACCGGCAAGTCTCCCGGAATTCAAGGCATCTGCCAATGCCTGCTCGTCTACTATACCAGCCCTGGCGACGTTAACGAGGTAAGCACCCTTTTTGACTAGTTTTAATTTTTCAGCATTAATTAATTTATTTGTTTCCTCTCTGAGTGAAGTATGAATACTAATTACATCAGAGTTTTGTAAGAGCTCTTCAAGTGACACAGTTCGAGCGCCTATCGTTGAAGCCACAGCGGGGCCGGCATTAGGGCTATATGCTATTATTTCCATCCCAAAAGCTTTTGCTTTAGCCGCAACTTCCCTTCCAATACGTCCTAGGCCTATAATCCCAAGCGTCTTTCCAAAAAGCTCAATTCCGCCCATAGTAGTACGGGCTCCCCATTCATCTCTTTTTACTGCTAAAGATGCCGGGATAATTTTCCTTGCGATTGAAAGTAAAAGCGCCATAGTATATTCAGCAACTGCGGTAACACAAAAATCCGGGTTGTTTGCGACTAAAATGCCATATTCTGTTGCTGCATTAATATCCACATAATCGACTCCAATGGATTTGCATAGGACAGCTTTCAATTTTTCCCCTTGCCCCAAAATTTGCCTTGTTACGGTGATATCTACGTCAGCTACAAAAATATCTACACTTTTTATCACTTCTGCAATTTCATCTTCTGTTAATGCCCCTGTACTAACACCAGTTACATCAACGACACCAATAACATTGGCGATATTTTTTAATGCTTCTTTTTCCCAATTACTTGAACCATAGGGCTTTAATATAGTTGCCACCTAAACCCTCCTTCATATCTATGCTGTTCCAAAAGGCCTATTTGTCTTGGGATCGGTCAACGTTTTATAAGTCTCAGGACGTCTCCAGTAAGGATAGATCGAAGCATCATTTTCACGAGATTGTTTTACCTTATCTGTATCAACAGTTGTCACTACAACACCTTCAGAAAAGTTTGGAACCCTACCAATTATATTTACGCCAAGCGCTACACCAGAACCGCCGCCGTATACGAGGTCAACCTCTGATTGACCGACAAATGCCCAAGAGTGAAGAGGAACATTTTTCCGCCAGCCCACTGGATTTGCAAAGACTACATAAGCAAGGCTATACATGGATGAAGCTCTTGAAAATACCTCAATTGCTGGAATAAATTTTGCGCTCCAGGCAATGGGGGCAAAAATTATATCCGCGCCCTTCAAACCATAAATCCTTGAAACCTCGGGGCAGGAGACATCCATATCAATCATGATTGCAAACCTACCGAGTTCGGTTTCAAATACGGGGTAATCCCCATCACCTGGCGTAATACCACATCCAGGCTCATGTTTGGCTGGTGCATTTTCGGGATGAACCTTTGAATACTTGCCGATCACTTCACCATCAGGCCCAATCAGTGTCGATGTATTGTAGAGCTTTCCGTCCTTGCTAAGTTCAATAATGCTCCCTGCAACACAATAAGTTTGCGTTTCTTTGGCCTTTTCTCTAAATTTATCAATACTAGGACCCGGAATCGTTTCCGCTAAATCTTTGACCCTGTCTTTCATATTCTGGTGGGGAGGACAGGTCAAGAAGTATTCTGGGTAACATACTACCTTTGCACCTTGTGATACAGCTTCATCGTATAGCTCTAAAGCCTTCTTCAAATTCACCTCCTTCTTCTCAGGCACTGTATCCATCTGAATTGCTGCAACCTTGTACTTCATAATATCTTCCCTCCAAAATTTAATTATGATAAGTCTATTAATTTTATATAGCAATAACTATGCCAAGTTAAAAAACCGTTAATTTTATTAGATTTCTAATAGTTGATTTCAATTTTACTTTAACAATGCGAACCATATATGCATCGTTTACCTCAAAAAAAATAATCGAGTATCTTTATACTCGATTATTTTTGTTTTCTCCCGAACCTATACCATATTTCTGAAGTTTTCTAATAACAGAGGACTGACTAATCCCAAGCGCCTTGGCAATTTTACGAGAACTTCGGAAGCGGTGAAAAGCTTTCCTTAGATGCATCTCTTCAAGTTTTTCCATGTTTTTATTCAAATTCCAATCGAAAGACTGACCTTTTTGTTCAGATGGGTATAAATAATTTTTTTCTCCTTTGTAATCTCTTTGTATGTGAACCGGTAATGAATCAACGCCTATAACCTGCGAATCAACCATAACAACAAGTCGTTCAATAATATTTTCTAATTCCCTCACATTACCCGGCCATCTATAAGCTAGTAGAGCATCAATAGCTTCGGGTGTAAAGGTCTTTTCTAAAGATGAAGTACTAGAATATTTTTTTAAGAAGAAATTTATTAGTTGTATTATATCGTTTGGGCGTTCTTTAAGTGGCGGGATTTCAACAGGTATCACGTTCAGGCGATAATATAAGTCGCGTCGGAATGATCCTTTTTTTACCATCTCTACAAGATCTCTGTTTGTCGCTGAAATAATTCTTGCATTGAGTTTAATCTGCTTGGTGCCGCCTACACGCATAAATTTCTTCTCTTGTAGCACATCTAAAAGCTTTGCCTGCAAAGGAAAGGGCATCTCTGCAATTTCATCAAGAAAGAGAGTCCCCTCATTTGCAAGCTCTATAAGTCCTACTTTGCCTTCTTTACGCGCACTTGTAAAAGCGCCACCTTCATAGCCAAATAGTTCTGCCTCGATTAAATTCTCTGGAATAGCAGCACAATTAATTTTCATAAACGGACCCTTTGCACGAGAGCTCTTTTTATGAATTATTTTTGCAATTACCCCTTTACCCACACCTGTTGGCCCAAGTATAAGAACGTTCGAATCAGTTCGGGCTGCTTTAGTCGCGGTATATAATACCTGTTTCATCTTCTGGCTTGCAGCAATAACTCCATCAATTTGTAGCTGTTCCTCACGCAAAACTGCAATTTTTTCCTCATACTTTTTAACTGTAGACTGAACATCCTCCAACTTTTTTTTAATTCTTAATAATTCTGTAAGGTCTCGAGAATTGCTTACTACCATCATAATTTGATTATGTTCGTCAAAAATTGGCGTAGAAGTCACTAACATTTGCCGCCCTTGG
>JAAZDR010000248.1 GCA_012512705.1 Bacillota bacterium | reverse complement strand
GCAATGTCCCTTTAACCTTTCGGTTACCTGCTGCTTTTCCGCTCCGTGTCTCCGGATCGTAGATGCAGCGAAGCTCCACAACTTCACCGCTTTTTTTATCCTTGACGACATCTACACACTTAATAATATAGGCGTTTTTTAAGCGTACTTCTCGTCCTGGAGCAAGCCGGAAATAATTTTTCGGGGGATTCTCGCGAAAATCATCCTGCTCAATATAAAGTTCACGAGAAAAAGTTATCTTCCGTGTCCCTGCCTTGGGATCCTCCGGATTATTTTCCGCCTCCAGTTCTTCAATCTTGCCTTCTGGATAATTTTCAATTACAACGCGCAGAGGTCTCAGGACAGCCATAACACGAGGCGCACGGAAATTTAAATCTTCACGCACACAGTGTTCAAGAAAACGAATATCAACAACACTATTTGTTTTAGCGACCCCAATACGCTCACAAAAATTACGTATGGATTCCGGTGTATAACCGCGCCTCCGTAAACCAGCGATAGTAGGCATTCGCGGATCATCCCAGCCGCTAACATAACCCTCTTCCACCAACACCCGCAATTTACGCTTGCTCATAACGGTATTGGAAATGTTCAAACGGGCAAATTCAATCTGCTGCGGTCGACTTTCTAGATCTACGTTTTCAAGGACCCAATCATACAGCGGTCGGTGATCCTCAAATTCAAGTGTGCAGATCGAATGAGTAATCCCCTCCAAAGCATCACAAAGCGGATGCGCAAAATCATACATCGGGTAGATGCACCACTTATCCCCAGTACGGTGATGTTTGGCCTTTAAAATGCGGTAAAGTACTGGATCACGCATATTCAAATTTGGTGACTGCATATCAATCTTTGCACGCAAAACACGGGAACCGTCCGGAAATTCACCTGCTCTCATGCGCGCAAATAAATCTAGGTTCTCCTCTACAGAGCGGTTGCGATAAGGGCTATCCTTTCCGGGCTCTGTTAGCGTGCCGCGATACTCCCTAATTTGTTCCGGCGATAGATCACAGACATAAGCTTTTCCCGCTTTAATCAACTGCACGGCAAAATTATATAGCTCTTCAAAATAATCGGAAGCATAATAAAGGCGGTCTCCCCAATCAAAGCCAAGCCATTTGACGTCTCTGATGATCGACTCTATATATTCAGTGTACTCTTTATTGGGATTAGTATCATCAAAACGCAGGTTGCACAGACCGCCGTTTCTGTACGCAAGCCCAAAATTAAGGCAAATCGACTTAGCATGTCCAATATGTAGGTATCCATTAGGCTCCGGAGGGAAACGCGTATGAACCCGACCATTATATTTATCTGTCTGCCTATCTTTATCTATAATTTCCTGTATAAAGTTGTTAGGAGGAGTTTGTCCATTAGTAGCCATCTTCTAGCCTCCAAGTTATTCTGTTTTTTAGAAATTATACACTTATAATTAGCATAACCGAATTTCCTTATTCTTGCAAGGGCAGGGGCACACTGATCCGAAGTCTATTTTAAGCTGACTACAGGATATTTAAAATCTGTTCCTGAATACACCCTGTACTGAGGATGGCCTGGTTCGGCCCACACAAGCTGTTCGCCATCATATCTTCCAAGCCAACCCACCACTAGGGTTTTTGCGATACTGAGATCCGCTAGGGTCTGAAGAGGATCCAGCTGTAGTTCTGGCAAGAATAGAATTTCTATATTATCGAGAATTAAAATCGGCTCAGGACAGGTATTGACAAGCTCTGCAAGAAACTCGTTTGCCTGTCTGGGCCGTTCTTCAGAGGGCACAGCATGAAGTTTTCTCGAAAGTTCCTTGGTTACATTGAGAAGAGGTTTCTTGGAAAGCTGACGTAAAAGACGGCTCTTACCGCTTCCCGGAGGGCCGACAACCAAAACCAGTTTACGTTCTCGCTCAGAAGCAGCCCTCACCTGCTCCTTGAGACTCCCTAAATTCATTGCAATCACTCCCAATCTGGCATTATTCTTCCGCAAACATTATACAGAACATATTATCCCTTCTATTTCGCTATTATTCTTAAATTTCCTTTAGGAAAAAGGATTTTTTACATCATAGATACTATTATTTACCTGTTCAAATTAATATCAAAAAGTAGTTTCATACAAAAAAATTTCAATACAAAAGGCACATAATGCCACTTATGTGCCTTCGGG
>JAAZDR010000247.1 GCA_012512705.1 Bacillota bacterium | reverse complement strand
CTTTCATACAGGGTGCTTTTTTCAACGCATGCTTTATAGTTAGCTAAAATATAACATATTAGCATTAATAAATCAATATAAAATTGGAATAAAATTGAATTATTTACTGGTTTAAATAAGCAAATTAATAAATAAATATAATGACTTTTCTTGATGTTTTTTGCAGTAAAAAAGCGCATATCATTGGTAATATGCGCTTTATGGCTGGTTAATCAAAAAGGTATAAAATATCGCGCTTCTCTATTAAATAGTTCAGAACGTGTGAATTGGCAAATAGCGAATATATATCGTCTGTATTTATGGAGTGTTCAGCTCCGGCCGGCAGCACAAGGCTGTTTTCTTCATATTTAATTATTATTTTAATGTTTATATCCGTTATTGAATTATCAGGCATGTCTATTCCTAAAGCATTACAAACTTTAGATATATTATCTGCATAGATAGACACTCCATGGCACAGCTTGTCTTTTATCCCTATATAGAAGTTCATATCCAGCCCGTTTAAGATGGATTTTATTATACCGATATAGATCGGGTTGTCTAGCAGATCACTATCCGCCCTCGCATACTCTAATATTGCTTTGATTGCATCGGCTTTAAGTTTAAAATTTATTTTATAACACTCTGTCCCGTCAAAATTTGAAGTTCCGTCAAATGCAACCTTTTCACATAAATCCGATACAGAGGAAAAAAGCGTGATCAGTGTATCCGGTGAAAAAACAGCCTTCAATTCATCTAAGTTGCCGGTAAATTCACTCAAACTTATCTTGGTTTTATTCCAAACCTCAATTCCATACAACCTTTGCATATGGTAAAGCTGCTGTTTTGAATCAATAAATAATTTTTCGTCAAAGCTTTCGCCGGGAATTGTTGACTTTGCCGCAGCGCCGAGGATACTACTGCTGATATAATAATTAATGCTTCCATTTGCGTCATCACCGGAAATATCTACAGCAACCTCGACCGAATCAGGGCTTGCAGAGTGTTGCAGCGCTTGATTAATCAGATCAGCCGGGTCAGGTCCGCTGCAGGCCGCGAACGATATTGCAACAGTTAGGAGCATGCACAGTAATAAAGAGTAAGATACGGCTTTTTTCATCAGAATCACCTTCAATTTTGATCAGTAGTATCTTTCCAAATAATTGAAGCTTTTAAACTGGAAAAATTTTTATTTTAGCAACGCAGAAAAGCGGGTTGGATTGACTTTTGTTTTGTGCAGATACTATAATTAACCATAATTCAAGCTTTGTTCTAGGAGGTTACATGAACAACGTAGCTTTTTCGATATTCGGGGTTGCTATATACTGGTACGGCCTTTTGATAATGGCAGGACTTATCCTAGGCATAATCATATCTGTGAATCTGGCAAAAACACGAGGCTACAACAGCGATTTTATACTTGATTTTGTCATTCTGGCGGTACCGCTGGGAATTATCGGCGCGAGGCTTTTCTATGTGGCGTTCTCGTTTGAGGAATTTGCGGGAAGGCTTGACACGATATTTTCATTAAGGATGAGCGGTCTGTCCATTTTCGGCGCGGTAATCGGGGGAATAGTTGCCGCGTTGATTTTTGCCAGATGGAAAAAGATAAGCATTTGGGATTTATTTGACTGCGCCGCCCCCTCGTTAATATTAGCGCAGGCGCTGGGGCGTTGGGGCAATTTTTTCAACGGAGAGGTGTACGGCGGAATAGTCAATAACCCGGGGATGAAAATATCAGAATATCTTGCGCTTTACCCGCCCGCCGTCTTTATAAAAGCGGATGGGAACTGGCATCTTGCGCTGTTCCTGATAGAATCTGTCTGGAACCTCATAACATTTGCAGTTTTGATGACAGTTTTCCATAAGCAGAAAAAAGGCAGGGGGACAGTATTCT
>JAAZDR010000246.1 GCA_012512705.1 Bacillota bacterium | reverse complement strand
CGACTTTTAACTCTTCTTTTTCCCAGTAAAGATTCTCCAGGCGCTGCCCCAGGGTAAAATTTATCACTGCTGCCCCAAAAATTACGCCAAGAATAAAAACCGCTGACAGCTGGCGCACTTTCATTCGTTTCCACCAACAAGAAAGACGATGAGCATATAGCCGATGTGGGCCCCTAAAAATGCGCTGAGTATGATCAATAATTGCTTGACAATATTATCAGGATGACCACGAAGGAAACCCCGCTCAATGTTGCGCACAGCGGTAAAAGTATCGCCGAGAGCAACAAAAAGTGCCCAGATCTTGATTCTTTCTGCGATCTCAATCATCGAGTACAAAGGAGGGCGGTTGACCAAAAATGCACCCAGCGCTCCAAGGAAAGTTCCTCCTAAGATAACCCCAAGAGCAATGCAGAAGGTGCTGACAGCGGTCGAGAATACCTTTTCCATCAACATTCACCTTCCTTCATAAGTTTTATTATTTAAGGCAGTTGTTAATTATTCCAGTTAAAAAGGATCTGTTAGGGAAAAGTCGAAAACATTTAAAGTAGCAAAAAAACCATTTTACAAAAAATATTGGGGATAGGAGCGTTTATCGTTGGTAGATTTTGTTCATTTACATACTCATACTGAATACAGCCTTTTAGATGGTGCTGGAAGGATTAGGGATCTAGTAGCCGCTGCCCGTGAACAGGGGATGTCAGCGCTGGCGATTACCGATCATGGGGTAATGTACGGTGTGATCGATTTTTATAAAGCGGCGAAAGAAGCAGGGATTAAGCCGATAATCGGTTGTGAAGTCTATGTCTCTCCTCGGAGCCGTTTTGACAAGGAAGCAAAACTAGATGACTACCAGTTTCATCTTGTTTTACTAGCACGAGATCGTCAAGGTTACAAAAACCTTATGCAGCTGGTAAGTCGTGGTTTTACTGAGGGTTTTTACTATAAACCACGGATCGATTTTGAGCTGTTGGAGCAGTACAGCGAAGGACTAATTGCTCTTAGCGGCTGCCTAGCCGGGGAGATACCTTCCTTGATTTTAAAAGGGAAAGAGGAAGAAGCAAGGGAAGTTGCTATACGCTATCGTTCTTTGTTCGGGAAAGAAAACTACTATCTTGAAATCCAGGACCATAAACTTCCGGAACAAAAAACGGTAAACAAGGCTTTAATTCAAATGTCGAAAGAGTTAGACATTCCTCTAGTAGCCACAAATGATGTTCATTACTGCCGCTATGAAGATGCGGAGTTCCACGATGTCCTTTTATGTATCCAGACCGGTAAAACGGTGGATGAAGAAGCCCGGCTGCGGTTTGGTAGTGAAGAATTCTATTTTAAAAGCGCTGAGGAGATGCGGGAGCTATTTCCCGAAATCCCTGAGGCGTTAACGAATACGGTTAGGATAGCAGAAATGTGCAACCTGGAATTTGATTTTTCGCAAACCCATCTTCCGCAATACAATATCCCCTCCGGTTATACGGCCAAGGAATACCTGCGCGAACTATGTGAAAAAGGTTTAAAGGAAAAATATCCACGCATTACGCCCGAGATTAAAGAACGGCTCGATTATGAGCTCAAGGTAATTGATCAGATGGGTTATAACAGCTACTTTCTCGTTGTCTGGGACTTTGTCCGCTATGCTCATGAGAACAATATTCTTGTTGGGCCCGGGCGCGGTTCTGCCGCCGGCAGTCTCGTTGCTTATGCCCTTTCCATAACCAATATCGATCCGCTGCGCTATGGCCTGCTTTTTGAACGTTTTTTAAACCCGGAAAGGGTAACGATGCCGGATATTGATATAGATTTTTGTTATGAAAAAAGGGAAAAAGTGATCAATTATGTAGTAGAAAAATATGGTGCGGAACAGGTTGCACAAATCATTACTTTCGGAACAATGGCCGCACGGGGAGCAGTGCGCGAGGTTGGCCGCGCTTTAAACTTTACATACAGTGAAACAGACCGCATTGCCAAATTAATTCCTTTTGAATTGGGCATGACTATAGACAAAGCAATGGAGCAAAATCAAGAGCTCGGGGAGCTCTACAACTCAGACCAGCGCTATCGTAAACTTTTAGATTTGTCACGCATGGTGGAGGGGTTGTCGCGGCATGCCTCTACTCATGCCGCCGGTGTGGTTATCGCCAAGGAGCCTCTGGTTAATTATGTTCCCCTGCAAAGGACAAGTGAAGGATTTAATGTCACCCAATTTCCGATGGGAACGTTAGAAGAACTAGGGCTTTTAAAAATGGATTTTCTTGGCCTGCGCACGCTGACTATGATGGAGGAAGCTGTAAAAAACATAAAACATAACCGCGGTGTGGATGTTGATCTTGCGCGCCTCCTGGACGACGAGAAAACCTTTGAACTACTCTCACAGGGTGATACAATCGGTATCTTTCAACTTGAGAGCAGTGGTATGCGCAGTGTTTTAAAAGAACTCAAGCCGAATAAATTTGAAGATATTATCGCTGTTGTAGCGCTCTACCGTCCGGGTCCGATGGATCAGATCCCTACCTTTATCAAGAATAAACACGGGCAAAATCCTATTACCTACTTGCATCCAGATTTGGAACCGATTTTGAAGGAAACTTACGGGATCATGGTTTATCAGGAACAGATCATGCAGGTTGCCGCAAAAATGGCTGGCTTTTCATTGGGACAAGCTGATCTTT
>JAAZDR010000245.1 GCA_012512705.1 Bacillota bacterium | reverse complement strand
GGCATGGGAAGAGAATTGTTTTAGGCAGGGCTATCGTTTTTTAGGGAGCCTTTTCGAGAAGGAAGGCGCTGTCGCGAAGTACGAGTCGCCGCAAGGTGTTGGCTACGCGCCTGCCGGGAGGATTAATTGCCTCGTTTAGAGGGAGGTGGGGATAATTTATACCGATGCTACGAACGCTGCTGCTGTCAACAGCTATCAAGGGAGAACAGCATCAGAGCATAACGAAAAGATTGACCGCGGAATTGACCGGGACATTTTTCTGCAGCTCCTCGTAACCCAGATACGCTACCAGAATCCACTAGGCGGCGGAGCACAGGATACGAGCTCTTTTATCACCCAGTTGGCGCTGTTGACAATTGTCGAACAGTTGATGCAGATAAGCAAATCCCTAGAAAAGCTGCCTGAGGGTGATTGGTCGACTGAGGCCCTTGCACTCTTAAATAAAGAGGTGCTGGTAAAGACAGAGGAAGGCGAGCGCTCCGGGATCGTTACTGCTGTGCGCCACGATGGGAGTACGATTATGTTAACAGTTGGCAGCAATGATTATCCTTTGCACATGGTAAAAGAAATTCGTATCAGGGGGAGCGAAAATGACTGAAGTCTGGAACCTCGGGATAGACAAAGAGAAGGTCTGGTTGCAGGAAATAAAGTCTCCGGAAGCAGCGAAGGGGCTGCGCCCAGGTAAGAGGCCGAGACCAGGAACAAGCTTCGAAGAGCTCTTACAAGAGCAGCTTAAGGGGCCGCTGACCTTTTCTGCACACTCCCGCCGCCGTATTGAGAGCCGCAATATTAAGCTGCAGGAAAATGATCTGCAGAAGATCGCAGCCGCAGTGGAAAAGGCTGCCAGCAAGGGAGCGCGCTCTTCGCTTTTACTCTATCGTGATCTGGCACTGTTGGTCAGCGTCAATAAGAGGACTATTATTACTGCGATGGAGACAAGAGAAACAGAAAAAATATTTACCAACATTGACAGTGCCGTAATTATCGAATAGGGCTGGACCTCCTGGAGGAAGCCCTCGTGCTGCTGAAGGATGGAAGCGGCACAATCATAATATCGTAAAGGAGGCAAAAAAGGATGCTTAGAGCACTATCATCTGCAATATCAGGGTTGCGGAACCATCAAACAAAGCTTGATGTGATCGGCAACAATATTGCCAATGTGAATACCGTTGCTTATAAATCAGGGAACGTGCGGTTTGAGGAGCTTTTCAGTCAACTACTGGGAGGTGCTACCGCCCCTGCTGATCGAGGCGGTATTAACCCGATGCAGGTTGGTCTGGGCATGCGTACTTCGGCGATAAATAACGATTTTACCCAGGGTGCCGTTGTCGGTACCGGCCAGACTACAGATCTGGCGATTGAAGGTGAAGGCTTCTTTATTGTCAGTGACGGTCGCCAATATTTCTATACACGGGATGGAAGTTTTACCCGTGATTCCAGCGGCGAACTAGTAAACGCCAATGGCCTGAAGCTCATGGGCTTTGTTGATGATACAGGTGAACTGAAAGCGATTCATATTCCTCTTGGTGAGGAACTTGTAGCCAAGGCGACAACAGCGATCGAATTCGGCGGCAATCTTGATGCCAGCGAGGAGGTGAATGGAGGGTATACCTATGAAACCTACCTCTACGATTCCCTTGGAAGACGCTATACAGTGGAGCTCAATTTTGTAAAAAGTGCAGAAAACGAATGGGATTATACGATTGAGGTCATTGATTATAATGATAATCCTGTGAGTATAGGTCAGGGCGCTTCCGGCACGCTGGTTTATGATGAGGAAGGGAAGCTTGATCTAGATAACTCTGTTATAGAGGATTTGCAATTTGACCCTGACGGTGCGGCGGATATAAGTGTAGCGCTGGACTTCAGCGGCACCAAGCAGTTAGCCGGAGAGAGTAACGTTATGGAACGCCGCCAGGATGGTTTTGGCAGCGGGGAGCTGGTTTCTTTCTCCATCGGCCGTGACGGAGTGATTACCGGCATATACTCCAACGGAATGTCTGAATCTTTAGGAGAGATAGCTTTAGCCTACTTCGTTAACCCCGGGGGGCTGGTAAAGGGAGGGAGTAACCTCTACCAGATCTCTTCAAACTCCGGGGAGGCGCGTATTGGTTTGCCGGGGACGGGTGGACGCGGTCTGCTGCGCTCCGAGGCGCTGGAGATGTCGAATACTGATCTCTCCTATGAACTGACGGAGATGATCACTACCAGCCGTGCTTTTCAAGCAAATACAAGGGTGATCTCCACCTCAGATGAGATTTTAATGGAGGTAATAAATATCAAGCGCTAGAGGGTGTCTAAAGATGAAGCATTTTGACCACCTAACCTTAATCGGCCTGCTGGTCGGTGGCGGTCTGGTTGCTCTCGGAATCGGCCTGGAGAGTGAATTCAGCGCCTTTTGGAATCCCGCCGGGATGCTGATTACAGTGGGAGGGTCCTTTGGGGCCCTCCTGGTAAACTTTCAAATTGAACAGGTGCGACAGGTTTTTAAACTTACCACACAGGTTTTTTTAACCCGGGAGGCAGATATCGGAGAGTTGATGGAGAAGTTTGCCTACCTTTCGCAGCGCGCCCGGCGTGAGGGGCTTTTGGTGCTGGAGGACGATCTGCAGGAAATTGAGGATCCGTTTTTCGCCGACGGGCTGCAAATGGTCATCGATGGTTTTGAGCCGGAGATGATCAGAGGAATTCTCGAAACAGAGATCTATGCCCAGGAGGCTCGGCACGATCTAGGCCAGAGGCTCTATCGCACCTGGGGCAGCCTTTCCCCGGCTTTTGGCATGATCGGTACTCTAATTGGGCTCGTTCAGATGCTCTCTCATCTTGATGATCCTTCAGGAATTGGACCGGGGATGGCTGTTGCTCTGCTGACCACTTTTTACGGTGTGATTATGGCCAACCTTATCTTTATCCCGATCGCAGGGAAGCTCTCAATCCGCAGTGAGCAGGAAGTGCGCTACAAGGAAGCGATTATCGAGGGCCTTATCTCCCTGCAGCAGGGTCTTAATCCGCGGATGATGCGCGAAAAGTTTAAGGCTTACCTTCCTCCTGCGGAGAGAGAGCGACTGGAGGAGGAACACCGGGAGGGTTTAAGAGACGAAGTGATGGAGATGGAAAATGCTTAAACGTGATCGAAGGCACTACCGTTCGCAAAATACAGAAATACAGTCAGATGTCTGGCTAACTACATTTTCAGATCTGATAACGCTGCTGCTTACCTTTTTTATTCTCCTCTATTCGTTTTCAGCAATCGATGTGGAGCGTTTTCAGGAGGTGCTTTCCTCTTTACGGCTAACCTTTCTTGGTCACACTGGGATCATGGAACAGGCTTCTGACGCGATCATCGAAGATGATCTGCTTCAAAGAGGGGATTTCAGAAACGATCTGAGCGAAGATTTGGCAAAGCAAGATTTCCTCGATGCGGAACAGCTGGCAGCGCTGCGCCGCACCGAACGACTGCGCAAAGCTTACGAAGAGGTGAAAGCCTTTCTTCAGGAAGCAGAACTTGGTGAGGATATAACTCTACGTTTAGAGACACGCGGAGTAGTGATGGAGATGCCTGATCGTATCTTCTTTGTCTCCGGCAGGGCAGAGCTGCAGGCTGGTGCCCTGCACGTCCTCGATAAGATGGCTGAGTTTTTTGCAGAGGTGCCTTATATGATTGTTGTCGAAGGCCACACCGATAACGTACCGATCAATACCTACCGCTTTCCGTCTAACTGGGAGCTTTCTGTTGCCCGGTCGGTAAGTGTTACACGTTATCTGGTAGAAAAGAAAGGCCTTGATCCGTACCGTTTTGTCGCTACAGGTTACGGAGAGTATTATCCGATAGCGACCAATGAGACTCCAGAGGGACGAGCACAGAACCGCCGTGTGAGCTTTGTACTCGCTGTCGATTGAGCGTTTAATTGATTGGGGGGAAATATTGTGCCATTGCTTGATGAACGTAAGGAAAAGGAAGTAGAAAATAAAGATGAACCCGTCAAAAAAAAGCGTAATAAGTTGTTTTACTTTGTCCCGCTGACCCTTGCTCTTGTATTCTTAGTTTATTTCTTGCTTGCCGGGCAAGTACAAATTATTTTTCCCACTGCTTCCGGGGGCGATCTAGAAGAAAATAACGGATACCGCTATACAAAACCTCTTCCGGAGTTCATTGTTAACCTTGCAGACGGTAATCGCTACATTAAGCTCAATCTTCATCTCGCTTTTGATCAGCGGCAGCTGCAGCGAGAGATCGAGGATCGTGAGGCAGAGATACGTGACCGGGTGATCATTTTGCTGCGCGAAAAGACAGCAGAAGAAATTTCAGCAGCAGGCGGAGCAGAGATACTCCGCCAGGAACTTGAGAAAGAGATCAATGATCTGCTTGTTGAAGGCGAACTTGGCACTGTATTGTTTTGGGATCTCTTAATTCAGTAAGGAGGCGCTTTATGGAGAAGAGGGGAACACAAGCACGGCAGCGTCATGTCGCCCAGCGGGTTAATTTTATGCCCCTAAAACCTTCTAGACCACAAAGAACAATAAAAAACAAAACATATTTTTCAAAAATACCGTTTACGCTTAGCGCGGAGCTCGGCACGGCGAAGATTACACTGCGGGATCTTTTAAATATGGAAAAAGGAACTGTAATCAAGCTTGATAAGCCGGCGGATGAAACAGTTAATGTTTTAATCAATGATTTAAAGTTAGCGCGGGGGGAAGTAGTGGTGATCAATGATTATTTCGGTGTGCGCATAACCAGCAGTGTTGAGACGGATCCCCCAAGTAGAGGGTGAAAAAATGCCTACATATCTTGAGCTGCTAAAACTGTTTGTTTTTCTTCCTTTAATCGTACTTCTTGCCTACCTAATAATCCGTTATTGGGGACGCCTCCAAGGGCTTTCCGGTGACAGGCAGGCTACAGTTAAAATTTTAGAAAGGGTAGCAATTGACAACCGCAGCGCCCTCTATTTAGTACAGTTTGGTGAGAGCTATCTCCTTTTGGCTGCTGGTCCCCAGGGGCTTAACCTGTTGAAAGAGGCAGAGTTTGAAGATCTTGTCCGATTTTTACCAGAAAATTCTGAGCCGATAGGAGAAACAGCCACTTTTCAAAAACTGTTGGACAAGCTCCGGGGCAGGGGGAAGGAGGCAGAAGGGCGGTATGGGAAAGAAGGCAGAAGCGAAGACGGGGAGCATCTATAGGGAAAAGTGCAGGCGGATAATTACACAGACAAAAAAAATACTATTGCTGACCTTTCTTGTTACGGCAGTATTTCTGTCACTAGAAGCTATATTTTCTACCGCTGTTCACGCGCAACCTTTCCCGATCCCAGATATTAACTTGCAGGTTGGCGAGGCGGGGGATGATCCTGCGGCGCTTGTCGGAACGCTGCGCCTGCTGCTCCTTTTAGCCGTCCTCAGCTTAGCCACGGCGTTTATAGTCCTTATGACTTCATTTACACGGATTGTTATTGTGCTTTCTTTTGTGCGTAATGCCATGGCTACGCAGCAGATTCCTCCAAACCAGGTGCTGATCGGGCTGGCCCTTTTTCTCACTATTTTCATTATGGCCCCTGTATACTCAGAGATCAATGAAAATGCACTCGGGCCTTTTTTGGAAGAGGAGATCAGTTATGAGGAAGCATGGGAAGAGGCTGCTGCTTCTTTGCGCAGTTTTATGTATCCCCACACACGGGAAAAGGATCTAGCGCTGTTCATTAATATCTCTGAAATGGAACAGCCAGAGACGAAAGAGGATCTGCCTCTGCAGGTTCTTGTTCCCGCTTTTGTAATCAGTGAGTTGAAAACAGCATTTCAAATGGGATTTTTGCTTTTTATCCCTTTTCTCGTAATCGACATGGTTGTCGCCAGCACCTTGATGTCCATGGGTATGTTTATGCTGCCGCCGGTAATCGTTTCTCTTCCGTTTAAAATATTGCTCTTTGTACTCGTCGATGGATGGCATCTAGTAGTGAAATCTATTTTGGAGAGCTTTGCATAGCATTTAAGGTGAGTGTAGGAGGAGTTGGTTGTTTTGAATCCGGAAACAGTGATCGCGCTCGCCCGGGAAGGTGTTACGGTAATTATTATGGCTGTGCTGCCGATTGTTGGTTCTGGCCTTGTTGTCGGTCTGTTGGTAAGCATTTTTCAGGCGACAACCCAGATCCAAGAACCAACACTGTCATTTGTGCCTAAAATTATTGTTGTACTTCTTGCTGTAATGCTTTTTGGCAGCTATGTACTGAGCTTAATTTTGGAATTCACATTTGGCGTGTGGGAGAATCTTGGAAACATTACTTTTTAAATCCCTATGCGGAGGGAAAAAGCGTGAGCTATGCCCCGTGGTTGATATTACTGCTGATTTTTACACGAATAGTGACTCTTTTTTCCGTTGTCCCTTTTTTTAACCGCCGAGGGATCCCTGTGTTTGTGCGCATTGCTTTTTCATTTCTTTTAGCGCATCTTCTTTACCTGACAGTTGGCGGACAGGGTTATCTGCAGGAAGGGTCAATCTTTTTTCCCCACCTTTTCAAGGAAGTGCTTGTCGGTTTAGGTCTCGGCTATCTTGTGTTGCTTTATTTTGTTCTCTTTCAGACAGCGGGGCAGCTGATAGATTATAAGTCGGGGCTGATGCTCTCTGGCGTTTTTGAACCCCAATTTGGCAGTCAGGTTACCTTTTTAGGGAATTTTTATTACCTGTTAGCGCTTACTTTTTATCTTGGTATTAACGGTCATCATTATCTGTTATACTCTCTGGCCGAGAGCTTTAGGTTAATACCTTTTGCCGCTCCTTTGCGTACGAACCTTGCCCTGAATTTTACAGAGGTGTTTGTGAAGATGTTTCGTATCGCCTTTCAAATCAGTGCACCGGTAATCATTACCTTATTCGTTGCTGATCTTGCTCTCGGGTTTATCGCCCGCACAGTCCCGCAGTTTCATGTGTTTATGGAGGGTCTACCCTTAAAGGTGGTTCTCTCTCTGACCATTGTTGCACTAGTCCTGCCGCTTATGGGAGAAGTATTTGCTGATATTTTTACCGTTCTTCAAGAAGAGCTGGAGATGCTGCTTTGGGGCTGGTTAAACCATGGCTGAGGATAGATCTTTTGCCGGAGAAAAAACTGAACAGCCAACGCCGCATAGACGGCGAGAGGCCAGGCGTCGCGGCCAAGTTGCCAAAAGTATGGAGCTGAATGCAGCAATTAATATGCTGGGTATGGTTACTCTCTTCCTTATTCTGGGGGAAGGTGTTTTCCACAAAAGTGCTGATTTTCTCAGCAGTTCCCTTGGGAAAATTAACCGTCCGCCTCTAGCAGCAGAAAATACGATCGAGCTGAGTGGTGAGGTTTTTATACAGTTTTTTTCACTCGCTGCCCCGGTCTTGTTGACAGCGGTTGTCCTTGGTCTGGGTGCCAACCTTTTTCAAATCGGATTTTTGGTTGCCCCGAACCAACTTGTGCCACAGCTTGATCGTTTAAACCCGCTCAGTGGGTTAAGGCGTATCATTTCCCGCAAGGCACTTTTTGAGATGATCAAAGTTATTTTCAAGGTGCTGCTTTTCGGGACAGTAGTTTTTTTCTACCTCAAGGGACGGATCGATGAGCTTCTTCTTTTGTTAAATGAAGATGTAAGTAACGCTGCGCTAACCTTTTGGAATATTGTTGTTTCTTTAGGGCTGAGAGTGGCTATTGCCTACCTTTTGGTAGCGGCCCTCGACTATATTTACCAGCGCTATGAGTTTGAGCAGAGCCTGCGTATGAGCCGCAGGGAGGTCCAAGAAGAGTATAAGCAGATGGAAGGGGATCCGCACCTGCGGGCAAAGATCCGCGAAAAGCAGCGCTATTTTGCCCAGCAGCGGATGCTTTCCGAGCTTCCGACAGCTGACGTTGTGATCACCAACCCTACACATCTGGCTGTTGCCCTGCGCTACAGAGAAAAAGAGGATCATGCTCCGGTTTTAGTAGCGAAGGGTGCAGGGGTTATCGCCCACCGGATGCGCGAAATTGCCGCTGAGCACAAGATACCAATTATTGAAAACAAAGAGGTGGCGCGGATCTTGTTTATGGAAACCGAGATCGGTGAAGAGATACCGGAAAAGCTTTACCGTGCTGTGGCCGAGATTCTGGCACTAATCTACCAACAATCGATCAAATAGGAGGCGAAAAGAGTGCCCCAACAAGGGATTTATCGTACATGGAATTTTTTCAGACAGCAGGCGGATATACTTGTCGCCCTGGTCTTTATCCTGGTCATCGTCTTGATTATTCTTCCCGTACCACCGGTTGTGCTCGATATTTTGCTGGTACTCAATATCGCCTTTTCTCTAATAATTCTGCTCACAACCCTTTTTTTAAAGGTAATTATGCAGCTTTCGTCTTTTCCTTCCT
>JAAZDR010000244.1 GCA_012512705.1 Bacillota bacterium | reverse complement strand
TTTTTCGAAAGCAATAAATTCATCCAAATTTTTCCCTCCAACAATAATATCACCGGGGGAAATTTTTTTAGAAAAATCATGGCATACTCCCTCCATACAATACTTACTAAATTCTTTAGGATTTAAAATGTCTAGATAACGACCAGGAATGATCATATCCGTGTCAATATTATCTCCAAACTTCCATACCTTACCATAAAATAGCAATTACATAACCTCCCTAGGATTTATTATTTTCCCAGCAATAGCTGAAGCAGCAGCTACAGCTGGATTACTTAGATAGATTTCACTCGTTGGATGGCCCATTCTTCCAGCAAAATTTCTGTTTGTAGTTGCAAGAACCTTTTCCCCGCTACCGAGAATCCCCATATGGGCTCCAACACAAGGCCCACAGGTTGGAGTGCTAACCGCTGCACCTGCTTCTATCAAAGTCTCTATCACACCATTACGTAAACATTTTAAATAAATTTCTTGAGTTCCCGGTAAAACTATTAGTCTTAAATTCTTTGCTATCTTTTTCCTTTTTAATATTTTTGCAGCAATAGACAAATCTTCTTCCCTTCCGTTAGTGCATGAACCAATAACTACTTGATCAAGGATTACCTCTGGTACTTCATCAATAGGAACTCCATTATCCGGTGAATGAGGCCGGGCAACGTATAAGGGCACTTCATTTATATTAATATTTATAATATCACAATAATTTGCTCCTTTATCACTATAAAACACCTTATAATCTTTTTTCTTTCTCGCATTAACATAATCCATGGTTATCTGATCAACTTTAAAAATTCCGGCCTTGGCACCTGCCTCTATTGTCATATTTGCAATTGTAAACCGATTGTCTATACTTAAATATGGCAATGCATCGCCATCAAATTCTAATACTTTGTATCTAGCTCCTTCGACTCCAATTTTTGAAATTAGAAAAAGAATAATATCTTTTCCACTAACCCAATCTTGAAAACCGTTACCAGTCAATTGCACCTTGATAGTTTCAGGGACTCTCATCCATACTTCGCCTTGTTTCATAGCTACTGCCAGATCGGTACTGCCGATCCCTGTAGAGAACGCACCTAAAGCACCGTAAGTACATGTATGAGAATCAGCACCTAAAATCAGATCTCCCGGCATCACAAAACCCTGTTCAGGCAACAAACAATGCTCGATTCCGGCCCTACCTGTATCAAAAAAATTTTTGATGTCAAAACGTTTAGCAAATTGTCGAATAATTTTGCACTGCTCCGCAGCCTTAATACTTGCATTTGGAGTAAAATGATCCGCTATAAATACTATTTTATCTTTATCAAAAACTTAATACAAAATTTATCTGATCCCATTCATGCTTATGTTCACGACTATACCCGCCAGGCATAGTTTTACCTATATTACAATGTAAGCGACCACCATGTTTGGATGTAAAAATTTGTTTAAATAAAAGTTTAGATGCACCACTATCTGAGACTAATTGTGCTTCCACTTTAGAAGTATCTTTAACTATTGCCATTAAAATACCCTCCCCGATATTATTTATTATCATTTATTATCAGCGGCAAATTTTCTAATAAAAGGAGAAACGTCCTCAATTTTTTCTAACTCCCATACTGTTTGAATTATTCTATCGACTTTCTTGGGATCCATTACATCTAGAGCTACATCCTTAAATTTTTTCTCAATTTCGAAATCAGACAACGGATCAAAAAGAGAACCGTGAGCAGCAGCTCGAGATGCTTTAAACTCCCTTCCATCTTTCATTCTAATTTCCACTCTTCCGCCTGAAAACTTTTCGTCAAAAGAAGAATCGATATGAACTGTAATTTTTTCAGCTAAATCATAAACGCGCGGATCGTTTATTTTCTCGTATTGTTTTGGTGTCATCTCTTTGTCAATGATGGACACAGCGTTTACAAGCATTCCCCGCTTCATCGGTAATATGCAGCGAAGGTAGTGCTGCATTCTGTCCGGGGTAAGAATCTGTTTTCCCATTAGGCGATTCTATGACTCTACAGCTTGAGTTCATGATGGTGCATATGTATGCATAAGAACCGTCTCATCCTTAAAAATTTTTAAATCCTAGGTGTTGGCATAAATTTCTGTGGAATCTTTGAAGGAAAAATGCCCCTAAAAAGCGAAGGGGATCGAGCACTGAACAATGGTTGAGAAAGACGGGGTGAGTTTTATTAGACGTTTATGAATTTGATAACTATTTAAAGGGAATCTCAAAAAAAGGAAGCTTTTAGGGGAAAAGTCGCCGAGAAATATCATTCATCTGCATTATTCTTATAAACTAGTATTGACTTCGCTGTCCCCAAAAATTTAAAATTATTCTAGCGGTTAGCACTCGCAAAAAGAGAGTGCTAATAGAAGTAATTCAAATACTTGAAGGGAGTAGAAAAAGTTGCTTATTAGTTTGAAAAGAGTAAGCAGTATTAAAAGCTTTATCCTTTACAGTGCTATCGCTGCACTCGTACTCATGCTGCTTCCCTTACCTGCTCACGGACAGCAAACCTTCTCTCTTTCCACGACTTACCCTGGTATAGCAGCGATGCCGGGAGAAAAAATTGTTTTTCCCTTGAATATGGATAACGCAGGCGCGGCACCGAGGGTCGTTGAGCTGAAAATCGTTGAGGCGCCGGAAGGTTGGGATGCAGTCCTAAGAGGGAACGGTAAAGAGATTCACAAGGTGCAAGTAAGAGGCAACGAAGAAGTCAGCCTTGATCTAGAGGTTGAAGTTCCTGTAGAAACTAAAGCGGGAACATACCGGTTCCTGCTGGAAGCTTCCGCTGGTAATCTAAAGAGCACCCTTCCCCTAGAGGTGCGCATCACGGAGAGCGGAGAGGGTATCGCCCGCCTGGAAAGCGAATACCCGGTTCTTCGGGGGCCAAGTGGTGCAGAATTCCGCTACCGCGTAGAGCTAACCAATGACAGCGCTCACGAGCAGATGTTTAGTCTTTTTGTAGAGGCCCCGCCGGGATGGTCTTCAACAATCAAGCCTACTACCGGTAGTGAACAGATCGCCTCCATCAGTTTAGAGCCCGGTAAAACAGAGCGGCTGGATATTAACGTCAAGTCACCGGAATCAATCGAAGCCGGGGAATATCCAATAAAAGTACACGCTGCGGGGAAACTTACTTCCGCCACCGCTAACCTAGAAGCAGTGATCACCGGAACATATGAGCTAAATGTAACTACCCCAAGCGGCAGGCTGAACGCCGAGGCCCGCGCCGGTTCTGAAACACCCTTGAAGCTGCTGCTGGAAAACAGGGGCTCATCCGAGCTGCACAATATTACCCTTTCAGCGGACACCCCCAATAAATGGACTGTGGATTTTGAACCGGCAAGGCTCGACCTGCTCCCAGCCGGAGAAACGGTCGAGGTGATAGCGACAATTAAGCCGGACGGACAAGCGATCGCCGGCGATTATGTGGTTACCATAAACGCTAAGGCTGAAGAGGCCATGGGCAGGAGCGATTTCCGTGTTACGGTATTGACCTCCACCCTTTGGGGTTTGATCGGAGTTATCGCCGTACTTGCTGTGGTTGCCGGTCTATTTACAGTATTTCGCATCTACGGGCGGCGATAGCGATGCAGAAAGAAAAAGTTATCGTTACCGAAAACCTGACTAAGCGGTATCGGCAGATCACCGCAGTGGATAACCTTAACCTGGAGATCTACAAAGGGGAAATTTGCGGCTTGCTCGGACCAAACGGTGCCGGAAAGACGACAACGATCCTCATGCTCCTCGGCCTTACAGAGCCGACAAGCGGCCGCGCTGAAGTGCTGGGACTCGACCCGCTGAGGAACCCACTGGAAGTAAAACGCTCAGTGGGCTACCTCCCTGAGCATGTGGGATTTTACGAAAACTTAACGGGAAGAGAAAACTTAAATTATATTGCTGCTTTGAACGGATTGGAGCAGGGCAGCATAGCCCAAAAAATAGATGAGCTTGCCGAACAGGTAGGGCTGTACGAGGCGATCGATAGACGGGTCGGTGAGTATTCCCATGGGATGAGGCAGCGCCTGGGACTGGCCTCCTGCCTCGTTAAATCTCCAAAAATGGTTATCCTCGATGAGCCTACGGTGGGTATTGATCCGCAGGGTATTAACGAAATTTTGAACCTTATAGCACGGCTCAGTAAAGAAGAGGGAATCACCGTCCTTTTATCCTCCCATCTTCTTTACCAAGTACAGCAGATCTGTGACCGGGTGGCAATCTTTGTTCGAGGAAAGGTTATAGCTATGGGCCCGATCGAAAGCCTCGGCAAACAGTTGATGGAGGACCAGACGCTTACGATTGAGCTGCAGTGCCTGGAAGGATATGAGGCTATTCGTAAGCGGCTGCCTGAAATCAAGGACCTGGAAAAGGTTGAGGAAAGTGAAGGGAAACTTTTGATTAGCTGTAAAAG
>JAAZDR010000243.1 GCA_012512705.1 Bacillota bacterium | reverse complement strand
GCACTTCCCCATTGCCCGGCACCGGTCTCTGTAGTCAGCTTTTTAATGCCAAATACCTTATTATAATAAGCCTGGGCAATCGCAGTATTCGGTTTGTGGCTCCCCGCTGGGCTCACAGATTCATCCTTGTAATAAATTTTAGCTGGTGTGCCGAGATACTTTTCGAGGTTATAAGCCCTCTTGAGTGGCGTCGGCCTATAGAATAAAAGCTTCTCTAAAACCTCCTCCGGAATTTCAATGTACTGCTCCGTGCTTACCTCTTGTTCAATAAGATTCAGCGGAAAAATCGGGGCAAGATCCTCCGGACTGATCGGCTTACCTGTTGACGGATTCAGTGGAGGATTCAAAGGATTGGGCATATCCGCCTGAATGTTATACCAGCGCCGAGGGATCTCCTGTTCTGGCAGAGTAATCTTTTTCAACTTCATAACCCTTAAAACCTCCTTCTTTTATTTTTAACCTCATGAAATAAAAAACCCTCGCCCCAAAAAAGGGACGAGGGTCTGCTCGCGGTGCCACCCAAATTGCCTGCATTACTACAGCATATACAGGCCGCTCTGTCAGGTACGGGAAATATACAGTCGCCTTACAGCTGTAAATTTCCGATACCCGCTTCCTTTTAACGGTAGAAGCTCCGTCTGAGCCTACTCCCCCCTCGGTTTCGGTCAAGCGCTCTCAGGGACCCATTCCACGAAAGTCACAGTACCAGGCTTTCAGCTTCAGGACCTTAGTCCTTCCTCCCGGCTCTCTTTGACTGCTTCTTAACGTGTACTCTTTCCCTTCATTGAATTTGCCATATTGTTTTTTTATTGATATTAAAGACAATATTACTATAAAGGCCTAACCCTGTCAACAGTTTTTTGTCTGCTTTTTTCTCTTTTTAGTAAGCCCGGGCAAAATAGACAACGCTCTCTGCCTTCTCCCCACAATAGATACACTTACCCTCCCCTTCTTCTTGTTCAAAGGGAATACAGCGAATGGTCGCTTTCGTTTCCGCTTTTATTTTCTCCTCACACTCCTGGTCACCACACCAATGGGCGATAATAAATCCCCGTTTTTCCTCGATGATCTTCTTAAATTCTTCATAGCTATTTGTTTGATGTGTGTTCTCTTCACGAAACGCTTTCGCCTTCTTCAGCATGTTGTCCTGAATTTCCTCAAGCAGCGCCGGTAGACGCTCCTTGAGTGCTGCACGAGGCACAATTTCTTTCTCCCCGGTATCACGGCGTACTAAAACCACCTGTTCCTTTTCCAGGTCACGCGGTCCGATCTCCATACGAAGGGGGACACCTTTCATCTCCCACTCATTATACTTCCAACCCGGAGAATAACCTTCACGATCGTCGAATTCAATGCGCAGCGAGTCAGAAAATTCATCCAACAGTCTCTGCCCGGCAGCGAGCACTTCTTCCCGTGCTTTTTTCGTGATAATGGGAACGATCACTACCTGTATCGGGGCTACCTTCGGCGGCATACACAGACCGCGATCGTCACCATGAACCATAATGATCGCCCCGATCAGGCGTGTAGAGACTCCCCAGGAGGACTGCCAGACATATTTAAGCTGATCATCTTGATCAAGGAAAGTAATATCGAATACCTTGGCAAAGTGCTGACCAAGGTTGTGTGAAGTCCCGGCCTGCAATGCCTTGCCATCCGACATCAAAGCCTCGATCGAATAGGTGCGCAGCGCCCCGGCAAACTTTTCCCGTTCCGTCTTCCTGCCAGCGACGACCGGAATAGCAAGATCGTTCTCTACAAAATCTACATAAACAGCAAGCATCTTACGCGCCTCTTCTTCTGCCTCTTCCTCCGTGCGGTGCGCGGTATGCCCCTCCTGCCAAAGAAACTCAGAGGTGCGCAAGAAAGGCCTCGTTACTTTTTCCCAGCGCACAACGTTGCACCATTGGTTGAGCAGAATGGGAAGATCACGCCAGGACTGGATCCAGCGGGCGTACATAGCGCAGATAATCGCCTCGGAAGTAGGACGCACCACCAAGCGCTCGGTCAGCTTGTCGTTACCCCCCTGCGTAACCCAAGCCACCTCTGGTGCAAAGCCCTCCACATGCTCGGCCTCTTTCTGCAGCAGGCTTTCCGGTATAAAAAGGGGGAAATAGGCATTTTTATGTCCCGTCTCCTTGAAGCGCTTGTCTAGGCGTTTCTGCATATTCTCCCAAAGCGAGTAGCCGTACGGGCGGATAACCATACAACCTTTAACCGGAGCATAATCCATCATCTCCGCCTTCAAGATCACGTCCAGATACCACTGCGAATAATCTTCAGTACGCGGTGTAACTTCTTTAACAAAATCTTTATCGGATTTAGCCATTAAACACAGCTCCTTTCACCAAAACAACTATCAACTCATCTATGACCGAATAACGAAGAGAGAGCGGTTTTCCCGCTGTTCAAAGCGATCCCAGCTATCCCTCTTCTGACAACGATCTCCTCCAGGGCATTAACAACCCTGTCTAGCTCCTCTTTTGTAACGATTAAGGGCGGTTCGAGGCGAATTACATTGGGATTATTCAAGGTGTAGGCGGTAATGATCCGGTAACGATTATTGAGCTCACCAGCAACCATCGCTCCCAGATATTCTTGTCCAAGCTTGTTCAAAATTCCGGCAGTGACGCGGTTTAAAATCCCTTTGCTTAAAGGAGCGAACTCCAGGCCGATCATCAAACCCCGGCCGCGCACCTCCCTGATCAGCTTGCTCTTTTCCGCCACCTCCTGTATTTTTTTCAGGAGGTATTCCCCTTTTTCGCGAGCTTGTCCGGCAAGATTTTCTTCGAGCGTTACCTTCAAGGCATTTATTCCAGCCGCCATGGCAATCGTATTACCGCCAAATGTGGAAGTATGCAGCAGACAAGTTTCCGCACTGCCATAAGCCTTATCCCAGTGGCGCTCCTTGGTCATAAAAGCACCGGCAGGCATTATCCCGCCGCCGAGGGATTTAGCCAAACAAAGAATATCAGGGACTACATTCTCAGCCTCACAAGCAAAAAGCGTTCCTGTGCGCCCAAATCCGGTCTGCACCTCATCAATGATCAGCAATGTCTCATAGCGGTGGCAAAGCTCCTGCGCCTTTTGCAGGTACCCCGGAGGTGGAACAACGATCCCCCCTTCTCCTTGAATCGGCTCAACAATAAAAGCTGCTGCCGTTTTCTTCTCCAATGCTCTCTCCAGCGATTCTAAATCGCCGTATGGTATGGCAACAGCACCGGGGATCAAAGGTTGAAAAGGATCCTGATACTTTTTACGCCCTGTCACCGATAATGAACCCAGCGTTTTACCGTGAAAAGAGCCTTCACAATAAATGAAATCCTTGCGTCCGGTGACGATGCGCGCCAGTTTCAACGCCCCTTCCACCGCCTCTGCTCCGCTGTTACAGAAAAATGTACGACAGAGATCCCCTGGCGCGACCTGAGCCAAATTATGGGCAAGGACAGCAGTTAGCTTGTTCAGAGAGGCCTGCAGCAGCACCGGGGCACCAAAAACCTTCTCTATTGCTTTATGTATTTCCGGGTGGTTATGCCCGAGATTGAGGGCACCATAACCACCGAGAAAATCAAGATACTCTTCCCCGTCTTCGTCCCAAACCCGGCAGCCCTGCGCCCGCACGTATTGCTTGTCAAAGTTAAGCAGTCCCAAAAGATTGGCCAACGCAGGATTTACATATCTCTTTGAATACTCACGAACCTGTCGCCGATCAAAGTTTAACCCTTCTTCAAGGGAGATTAGACGATTAGACATCTCCGCACCCTTTCCTACAGAATTTGCACAAAGTTGTACACACTATATTTTCTCCAAATTAACTATTAATCCCTTTTTTTGTGCATAAGTCTATCCACGAAAAGAGGCCTACCACTAGGCCTCTACTTTTGTTTCACCAGGTTTAATAATTGAGACTGCATGATTGTCATCCTCAAGGTGCTCAAAAAGTCGTTCCTGAACATCATCAATGGAGATCTTGTGCAAAACTTCTGGGATAGAAAGGAAATCAATACCGCGAAAACGATAGGCAAGATAATTGTTAGCGATAAATTCTAGGGAGTTGAAGCGGCGCAGAAAATCACCAAAGGCACTGCGGCGGTGTCGTTCAAAAGATTCTTTGTCAATCCCTGCTTTTTTAATCCTATTAATCCCCTCTATGATCCGCTCATAGAGCTGTTCTGGATCTTTTGTCTCGCCGCCAAGAAGAGTATAACCATAAGTAGTCTCCGCCGTAAATCCGAAATTGAAATGTTCATCAATCAAGCCGTCTTCATAGAGCTCGTTGTACAGGGGCTCGCTATTACCAAACATCGTATCCAAAAGAATCTCTGTCACTATCTCTCGCTTCAATAGTTCCTGCTGAGTAAGGTCTGTTACATGGGGATCCTTGAACCCCAGATGGAAAAGCGGCTCGGAGACGACCATTGTTTCCACAATACGGTGCTCTTTCACCGTAGAAGGTTCATCAGGATATATACGCTCGATCCCTCCCAGCGGTTGATAACCACGGGAATCTACATTTTTGATCACCTGCTCGCCGATCCGCTCCGGGTCGAGGTCACCGACAATAAATACAGCCATGTTCTCCGGATGATAAAAAGTATTGTAGCACTGATAAAGCACCTCTGGGGTGATGAGCCGGATACTCTCTACCGTTCCGGCGATATCGATGCGCACTGGATGTACATGGTATAAACAGCCGAGCATATTAAAGAAAATGCGCCACTGGGGGTTATCTTCATACATGCGGATCTCCTGCTCAATAATCCCCTGTTCCTTGCTGACGCTTTCCGTTGTGAAATACGGTTCTTGCACAAAATCCAGGAGCAGCTGCAGATTTTCTTCAAAATAAGCGGTAGAGGAAAAAAGATATGTTGTATGCGTAAAACTTGTAAAAGCATTTGAAGAAGCGCCGCGCTCGGCAAAACGGTCGAAAACATTGCCCCGCTCATCTTCAAAGAGCTTATGTTCCAAAAAATGGGCTACACCATCGGGGACAGCGATCTCTTCACCACCAGCAACACGAAAGCGGCTATCGATTGAGCCAAAGTGCGTAGAAAAGATGGCGTACTTCTTCTGGTATCCCTTCTTGGGGAGAACATATACATCAAGGCCTGCTTCTGCCCTGCGGTAATAAACATTTTCCTCAAGGGTCTTGGACTCTTTCACCTGCCACAGACTAGGCATCCGCTTCCCCTCCTTTTAGATGATCCCCTTCACCGTTACTATCTTGGTTGTTGCGCAGGAAATATACCGTATCCAGCTTGATCTTTTCCGCAACCCGCACGACATCATCCTTTGTTACCTGTTCGATTTTCTGCAAAAACTCTTCCAGTGTATCACCGCGCCCACCGATATAACCGTCTAGATAATAATTTATCAGCTGGTATGGATTATCCTCCAGGACACGTAGCTGATTGACAAGCCCGCGGCGTGTGTTCTCCATCTCTTCAAGATCAATTTCTCCTCGAGCCATCTGTTCAACCTGCTTGTTTATAATAGAGAGCGCCCGCTCATAATTTTTAACTTCAATTCCAGAGGAGATCATTAAGATACCCTTATGCCGCTCCAGGCGCGAAAAAGCAAAATAAGCGAGGCTGGCTTTTTCCCGCACATTCTGAAACAATTTTGAATGCGGGAACCCGCCGAGAATCCCGTTATAAAAAAGCAGCGCAAAGAAATCATCATCGCTGTAATGCGTACCCGTACGAAAACCTAGGGTAAGCTTTCCTTGATTAACAGCAAGCCTTTCCTCAACATATCGCGGCTCTTTGACCTTATGATAAACATCAACAGGCGAAAGCTCCCGCCCCTGTCCGCGTTCAAAGGCAAATATCTCTTCTAAGAGGGAGAAGACCTTTTCCGGCTCCAAATCCCCTACGATGTACAGCTGCAAAGGGTTGTGATTAATAAGATCCCGGTAGTAAGCGTAGCAGCCCTCAGGAGTGATTGAAGCCAGATCTTCCAAACGCCCGTACTTATAAACGCCGAAGTTCTCCTCCGCACACATCTCCTGCACACAGCGCTCAACAGCATAGCTCATTTTATCATTGATCAACCCCCTGATCTCCCTGGCCAATTGTTCCTTTTCCTGGTTAACATATGCCGATTTAAAACCTTTGCCTTCGACAAGGGGGTTAGCGACAATGCTTTTTAAAATTGAGAGACCCTTTTCTAACAGGGAACCACCCTCTCCTGTAAATCGATCGTGAATCAGATCCAAGGAAAAGACGATCAGCTGGCGTTCGCCTTTTTTTAAAATATCGCTGTCAAGCCTTGCACCATAAAGCCCCTCCAGCTTCCGTCTTATTTTAAGCGAGGTCGGCAGCTCTTTGCTGCCACGCTCCAAAACAGACGGAATTAGCGCTGTCTCCGTCGCTGTAGCGCGGTTTAAAGTCTGGTGCAAAAACAGGTTCACTGTTACAGTTTTAAATTTTGGTGTGGGGATCAAAAATACCTCAACACCATTATTGAGCACTGTACTATTCAGTGTCCCTTCTAAAACCTTACCTCCTCTTGACATCGTCAGCCTCCTAACCTAAACTCAATTAATTCTAATCTTTTGCGCAAAATACTTATTTATTCCATGTCATAGGGTTGATTTCCTGCCTAGATTCTGATTATTTATTTCTGCTTACATTTATTAAGCAGCAGCCGGTATTATATGCACCTTTATTCTTTTTTAAGAGGGGTTAAATTTAATCCTGTTGAAAAATTTTCTTCAAAGATAAGCAAGAGCATCGGCACCGCTCCGTATAGCAGCAGCGTAGCGGCAGCCACGACCCCGGAATCATTAACAAAAAAAGCAGTAATACTTCCGGCAAGGTTCCCCGTAAAACCGGCAAACAAAAAAGGCTCCTTTTCGCGAACACGAAGAATCAAACTTATCGGATGCTTTAAAAAGAGCGCCTGTAGCGGCAGCAACAGAAGTAAAATACGGCTCCAGATTGAATAACGAACGAGCTTCATATTCATCTGCCATTTGCGTTCGATAATATTAAACAACTCTCCACTTCCATTACTACTGATAAGCGTCCAAGCCCGACCCAGATGTGAAGCTTCTCCGGGAAGCAAAAAGTTTAGCAAAAGTAAGAGCAAAAAAAGAAAAAAAAGCAGCGGCAGGCCAAGCCTCACCAATAACCGCAAAGTAAAAGGGAGCTGGAGTAAAACAAAAATCGTTGTTGCAAAAGCCACAAAAGCAGCCACCGTACCCCCAAAATTAGCCCCGAAACGCGGTGAGGCGAACAGAAAAACAACAAACAGATAAATAGAAGCAAAAATAATGATTATTAACAACCTCTCTTTCCACTCTCTGAAAGAGATATTGAGATGCGAAGAGCAAAGGGTAAACAAAGCTGTGGTTCCCAAGATCGTGGCACCGACAAAAACGCCCATATACTCATTGCCGATGCCATAGAATCGAGCCCCGCCGATAGCATCATGACCTAAAAAAGAAGTACGCAAAAGCTCCCCACCCAACAGCAGATCGAAGATGATTACTGTCGCTGTTAGCAATCCGGTAATTGTAAAAATCAAACGAAAACGGTTAGCTGTCTCTATGCGAAACAAAAGATAAACAACAGCAGCACTGAATAAGAGAAGCACAAAAGAAGTCAGCAGTGCATGGGGGTATGGATAAAGCGGGAATAACGGTAGAATAAGCAGCACTATCGGAACAACAATTATCCCTACCAGCAGATACCGGAGACAGCGGGCCGGTCGATAATTAAAAAGTAGAGCTGCCACGCTCCCGATGATGACAAAAATCTCTAAAAGAATATATGCTCTGAGAATAAACGGCCGCTGTTCATAAACGCCGGCGATCAGCTTTTCTTTGGCAAGAAGAAAAGAAAGGGGAGACTCGGCCTGATACCCGCAAACCGGAGAACCAAAAAAATAAGGCGGTATGGTAAGCTCGAAAAAAGAAAGCACAGTCGCTGGCAGGTCGAGGTTTGTAACTACCCCCGCATGCCGTGTGGTTGCCGCCCAGGCCAGACCCGGGCCTATTCCTCCTCCTGTGAAAATTACCGGTGTCAACTGCTTTCCGCTGCCCTGCAGCTGTTGTGCAGAAGAGGGCACAGCGATAATCAGCAGGTGTTCATCGCCTAGCGTAGGATACAGACAACCGATAAAGCGATCGAGATTAACAAATATTTCAGCCAATATCTTTTCTGCGCTCGATGCGCTAAGGTTACGCCTGTATAGGTCAAGGCGGGTTGTATCACCCCATTCCACAACGATAAAACAAGAATCCGCCGGCAGAGTTTTGTATTGTCGCCACATTTTTTCCGCATCCGTATGAATACCGTAGGGGAAAGCGGGATCTTTTGTCAATAGTTCCGTGCTCACATCTCCATAATCTACACGTCCCTCTCTGTTCATAGCAATCAGAACGGCCTGACGCCTGAGCTCATCCGTATCAGCGTTACCTAAAACAGCATTCTTTAATCCTGCCTCCTGCAACAGTTCTCCGAGTGCTCCGGGAAACAGCGGGTAGCTAAGCTGCCTATTCTCCATCTGTAAATCCGGCAGGAAAGGAAATATAACCGCACTATCACCCGCCTCTTTCCCCAAATGCAGAAAATACAGCTCTTCGGCCGCAGTTTTTTCATAGTGCTCCTGCGTATTCAAAGCAACTCCCGCCTGTTGAGCCCCCCGTCCTCTTGAGCCGGCACCAATCGTCAGGTATCCGCCACCCCTTTCTGGGCGTCCGGCAGTATTGACATTCATCAGGGCTATTGCCCCTGCGGAGATCACTTTTTTGAGGTTCGGCCCGGCAAACTCCTGTATCTCCTCAAGAGTCAGGCGATCTAAAACAAGCATCGTTACACGGCGTTCTACAGCCTTGCTCGCAAACCCTGGAGGTGATGAAGCCCAAGCAGCTGCTGTCGTGCTAAATAAAAAAAAGAACAGGAATAGGAAAATAATTTTTACCCGTAGTGCGGATCCCCGCAAAGGACACGCCATCGTTCCGCCTCCAACCAAGAAACTTAAAAACAGACACTGGAATCTAAAATATCCCTATAAACTTTATCAGTCTCCTTAAGCATCCTTTCCTGACCAAACCGCTTTAATATCCTCTCCGCTCCATTGGCAGCCAATTTGCAGCGCAAGGCGCTGTCAACAATTAAGCGCCTTGCCGCTTGCGCCAGAGCCGTGGGGTCACGGGAAGGCACAAGTAGGCCCGTCACTCCATGCTCAATAATTTCCGGTATCCCTCCCACATCAGTGGCAACAACCGGACAGCCAGCAGCCATGGCCTCCAATAGAGTGAAGGAAAGCCCTTCACTCACGGAAGGAAGAAGGAATATATCGAGCTGTGCTAAAAACGAAGGCGGATCCTGACAGAAGCCGCTAAAATGAATATTGCCTTCCAGGCCGAGACGAAATGTTAACCTTTCCAGCTCTTGGCGTAATGGGCCATTTCCAGCAATATAGAAACGTATCCCCGGGTAATCAACAAGGAGCTGCCCGGCAGCGCGCACAAAGTACTCAATTCCTTTCTGTGGGGCAAGACGAGCGAGTGTCCCTATACGGATATCTTTAGGGAGGGCATGATCACCTTCTTTTAATTGGCGATACTTACGGGCCGCAGCCCTAAAAGGAGCAGCATCAATACCATTATGAATAACGGTAATTTTTTGCCGCTGCACCTGAAACCGTTCTACCAGGTACGTTGCAAGGGCATGGGATACGGTAATATAGCGCCTTGTTCGCCGCTCTAAAACCTTCTCACCATAATTATAGAGTCTTGTCGGCAAGCCGCTCAGCTGATCATCGGCAAGAAAATTATGGACGGTGACAACTGCCGGAACACCGCTGAGATGTGCGGCGATACGTCCCAATAAGGCTGTTTTGAAACCGTGAATATGCAGCAGATGCACCTTTTCTTTTTTAATTAGCTGCACTATTTTGTAAATCGCTTGGCAGTCGCTGCGGGGAGAGAAACAGCCTTCCAACGGAAAAGGAACAACTTTAACGCCTGTATCTTGCAAAGCTTTTACCAGTGTCGCCTCATTTGGGCAAACAATTACTAGACGGTAGCATTCTTTAAAATGGGAAATTAATAGGCGAAGATGTTCCTTTATCCCGCCTGCCGTCGGGCGTAACAGATAGAGGATTTTAGGATGAGTATGCGACCCGATCATCGCCCGCCTCCCTTGACTTTCACTTATCTAAATGTTATTATGGCTTAGAAGTAATGAAGATATGATCTCTTAAACAGGCGCCCGTAGTGAAAGGGATATCACGCAGGCCTCCGGAGCCTGAAGTCGGGGTTCGAATCCCTGCGGGCGTACCATAAATCGCACAACGCTAATAAAGCGACCTTTAAATTAAGGTCGCTTTATTAGCACTTATTATCATTATATTACTCTACTTAATATTACTTTACTTAACCAGTAATACACATACTACATATAATCTCATCGACACTGACTTATTTTGTAACTCCAATATTTTCCCCTTCCAGAGCCTTCTTTTCCAGACGCTTCTGACGGAGTATCGTCCCCACGACAGAAACAATACTAAGAAGGATGAGTATAAGGCTAATTGGCCGCGTAAAAAAGATACTAAAATTTCCATAGGACATAGCCAGTGCACGCCGGAAATTTGCTTCAGCCATCGGCCCTAAAATTAGGGCTAACACTATTGGGCTAGGAGGCATACCG
>JAAZDR010000242.1 GCA_012512705.1 Bacillota bacterium | reverse complement strand
TGTTGAATTGCGAACTGCCTGTGGCGGCGAAGGGACTTGCGGACGCTGCCGTGTTCAAGTGTTAGAGGGTTCGGTTGCCTGTAAGGGTGGCATGAGACTGAAACAGGGGGAAGAGGAGCAGGGCATAGTCCTTGCCTGTCAGGCAACGGTCAGTAATGATGGTGGTTATGATCTAAAAGTTGCTGTTCCTCAGAGCTCGCTCAATAAAGAGGCGCGGATTATTTACGACTCAGGAGAGGAAAGGGGCGCCACCCTCTGGGAAGGGTTTGATTTTGACCCTCTAGCCCGCAGAGTGAGGCTAAGACTGGATGAGCCTTCTATTGTGGAAAATTTAGCAGATCTACCTCGCCTGAAGAATACTTTACTTAAGGAACTTGGGCTGAAGGATAGCAGTGAGCTGCAAATTGGGCTCCCTCTCTTGAAAAGGCTTGCCGAGGTTCTTCGCAGTGGGGAATGGTCTTTAACTGCTACTCTTTCTTTCGATGGGAAAGGATACGAAGTGATTGAAATCGAACCGGGTGATACGCACGGCGGGATGCTGCTCGGTTTAGCTGTGGATATCGGAACGACAAATATCATCGCTTATTTGTTGGACCTGGAGAAAGGAAGCGTCCTTGCACGGCAAGGAGCACCTAATAAACAGGCTCTTTATGGGGACGACGTGATCAGCCGCATTATTCACGCTACAGAAAAGGAAACAGGTCTGAATGAACTGCATGAAGCGGTGATAGAGACAATCAACTTCTTAGTGGCCACTTTGCTAAAAGAAATTGAAGCAAAGCCGCAAGATATCTGTCAGGTTATGATTGCTGGAAATACGACGATGACCCATCTTTTTTTAGGGATTACACCCAAATATATACGACTGGAACCTTATATTCCTACCGTTTCTGCTGTTCCTCCTATTAAGGCCAAGGAAATTGGCCTCCATGTTCATCCTGAAGCATATATATTAAGCTTTCCCCAGGTAGCGAGCTATGTTGGAGGCGATATAGTCGCCGGAACGCTCTATAACGGTTTGACGGAGCGGGAAGGGGTTGTGCTCTTTGTCGATATTGGCACAAACGGAGAGATCGTTCTCAGTCATGAGGACTGGCTTGTGAGCTGTGCTTGTTCAGCGGGCCCTGCTTTTGAAGGAGGAGGGATCATTCATGGCATGCGGGCCATGAGTGGTGCTATTGAGCGGATTTTAATTGACAGCCGTACTTTAGATGTCCAGGTTAAAACAATTGGTGGTCAAAAACCGGCCGGGATATGTGGTTCAGGCCTCATTGACTGCCTGTCAAAGATGCGTGCGGCCGGTATTATTGATCGTAGCGGTAAATTTATAAGGTCTGATGGTGAACGCATTCGTAGACAAGATGATGGGCTGGAGTTTATTCTGGTCACTAAAGAAGAGAGTGCTTCCGGGGAAGCACTGGTAATCAGTGAAAGCGATATTAAGAACTTAATCCGGGCCAAAGCAGCAGTTTACGCTGGTATTCGCACCCTTTTTGAGATGG
>JAAZDR010000241.1 GCA_012512705.1 Bacillota bacterium | reverse complement strand
TTCTTCCTGTAGATGGAGGATTTCTTTCCCGATAGGAATTTTTACACCTAACCATCATTATATTTGATCTTTATTATTTAAATATAAATAATGCTTTTAGCATGTAGTAGCATGTTTTGTTTTAATTAGTCGAATTGACTTTCCGGGTCGGTTGATTGTTAGTTCTTCCAATTGTTCAGATATATTAAAATTTAATGATAATTTTTAAAGCAGGAAAATTAAATTTTTGGGCGAATATATTATACCAAGATGATAGACACCGGTAGTAATTTTTATATAGAAGAAATTAGTTTTGCCGGGCATCCGGTAATTTAATAGTTTTTCGCTCAAGAGTTGATAGGTATAAGAGGGGCTCTGTGATCAAATGCTTGATCACAAAAGCCCCTTTTATTTTTCTAGGGGAGGAAGGATTATGAATCTGCCGGAACCGGAGGTAAAAAGGGCTGACTACTTAGAGGTTGACGGTCGCTCCATGACTATTGCACAAGTCTCCCTAATTGCCCGGGGAAAAGTAAATGCATTTATCAGCAAGGAAACAGTTGAACGAGTAAGGGCTTCACGGAAAGTAGTTGAAAAGATTGTGAGGGAGGGGCGGACCGCTTATGGTATAAATACTGGGTTTGGTAAGTTCAGTGAGATTGTTGTCCCCAAAGAGGATCTATTGCGTCTGCAGAACAACCTGATTGCCAGCCATGCTACTGCTGTGGGTAGACCTCTTGATGAAGAGGTGGTGCGGGCGATCATGATTTTGCGCGCTAATGCCCTCGCTCGCGGCTATTCCGGAGTGCGGCCAAAGGTTATTGAAATGCTTCTGAAGATGCTTAACCGCGGAGTTCATCCGCTGATCCCTGCTCAAGGCTCTTTGGGAGCAAGCGGGGATCTGGCTCCACTTGCACATATGGCCCTGGTCATGACCGGGCGCGGTGAGGCAATTTTTAAAGGAAAGCGTATGGACGGGGCGGCTGCCCTCAATGCTGCGGGTTTGGAACCTCTCACTCTGCAGGAGAAGGAGGGGCTGGCGCTAATTAACGGTACGCAGGTGATGACTGCTCTCGCTGCCCTCGCTGTTCATGATGCCCTTAATCTTTTAAAGGCGGCAGATATTATTTCTGCCTTGACGCTGGAGGCCCTGGAAGCGCTTCCCGAACCATTTGATATACAACTTTGGGAAGCACGCCCTCATCCTGGCCACAAGGCGACACTGGAGAATCTCGAAAGTCTGCTCCAAGGCAGCGCATGGATCGGTCGCAAGCATAAGGTTCAGGATGCCTATAGCTTACGCTGTATACCGCAGGTGCATGGTGCGGCCAAGGATGCGCTTCGTTATATAAAATCAGTCATTGATATTGAGATCAATTCTGCGACCGATAACCCCCTTGTATTTCCAGAAGGGGAACGGATCCTTTCCGGTGGGAATTTCCACGGCCAGCCTGTATCCCAGGCAATGGACTTTTTCTGCATGGCTGTCGCAGAGCTCGGAAGCATATCCGAACGGCGTGTGGAGCGTATGCTGAACAGCTCTTTAAGCGGGCTGCCTCCTTTTTTAGCACGACAAGGAGGCCTAAACTCCGGCTTCATGATTGCCCAGTATACAGCGGCCTCTATTGCCAGTGAAAACAAGATCTACGCCCATCCAGCAAGCGTTGATTCGATCTCTTGTTCCGCCTCTCAGGAGGATCATGTGAGCATGGGAACGACAGCGGCACGAAAGGCGCGCCAGGTAGTGCAGAACATCGCTTATATTTTGGCAGTAGAACTGCTTGTTGCAGCCCAGGCAATAGAGATTAACGGTTCATCAGACCTTGGAATAGGAAGTGCTCGAGCGCTGTCTTACCTTCGCCGCTACATCCCTCCACTAGCTGAAGATCGTATTCTTTATCCTGATTTAGAAAAGGCGGCCTCCTTGATTTCCAGCGGCTGCCTGGTTAAGCATGTGGAGGAGAAGGTTAATTTAACTGCTCTTTAACTCGTCATAAAGCCTTCGTCTCATAGTTTGAATTAAAAAGAATGGCGTAAGCAAAAAAGAATTCTTAAAAGGGTACTATTCTTTAAAAAAATCCTGCTAGGGGAGGAAGGTAATGGACTGCACCACGATCGGCAAGACAAGCATGATTTTGGCTATGGCTTCAGGGGAAGATCTTGACCGCTATCTGAAAAATGCAGAGCAGAATAAATTTAGAATTTGCATTGGACAAGCCGGCTCCATGGAATTCAAAAAAATTGTAGCAGCGATTGAAACAGCAGCGATCAATGAAGGGCTCATCTCTAAGAAATATTGGCAAAAACATGCTCTCTACCACGCCTGCATTGAGGCTTTTCATGGCATCTGCCGGGGAGAGCTGGAGCTGGGGACTATTTTGCGCACAGTGGGTCTGCGCTTCGTTATCGTTCGCGGCCCGCGAAATGTGAGAGATACTGGGGACGGTGAATGGATCGCTGTTGCCCTCTATGGCCATATGGGCGCACCGATTAAAGGTTGCGAACACGAAGTCGTTGGGCTGGGAATAAATCACATCTAGGCATACTGCTGTTAAAAGCAACTAAGAAGAGGAATTCTTACAAGGCAGGTGGGGGAAATGACCTATCGCAAAGTGGAAGAATTTTTAGATAATTTGCGTTCGGAGGCACCAGCTCCGGGCGGGGGAAGTGCCGCCAGTGTCTCTGCTGCGCTCGCGGCTTCTCTCGCAGCTATGGTCTGCCGCCTGACTCTCAAAAATAAGGAATATGCCCATCATCAGATAGAGAAAGTGTTAGAGAAAGCGGAGGAGATGCGCGTAAATTTCTTACGTCTTGCCCGTAGGGATGAGGATGCTTTTAACCAGGTGGTTGCGGCCTTTAAACTGCCTAAAGGAAGTTTTGAAGAGCAACAAAAACGGGAAAAATCAATCCAAGAGGCTTTCCGCCAAGCAGCCCTTGCTCCATTTGAGACAGCCCGCTTGAGCGTTGAACTTCTTGAATTGTTAGAGCAGCATAAAGAGGAGATCAATAAAAACGCAATCACCGATTGGGGCGTAGCAGCTCACCTTGCTCATGCCGCCCTAGAGGGGGCGCTTTTAAACGTGAAGATTAATCTGCAATCCCTTGATGAAGTTTCTTTTGTCAACGATTTTAAGGAAAAAATACGAGCGCTTCTAACAACAGGTGAAAAACTCTATCAGTCAGTTAAACAAACGCTTACATCCCACGGCCTCTAACAGTAAGTTGTTTTAAAAATTCAGTTTTATTTTAAAATACTGTCTTATTTTTTCCCTATTGCCAAGATAGCTTTAATCTGGTAAAGTATTAAAGCATAGAAGGAAATTTCTTAACGTCTATATTGGAGGATTAAAGGAAAGGGGGTGAAAGGTTGAGGAAATTCGTCACCTGCCTTAAATGTCCAAAATGTGGTGGGGAGTATGCTGTCAAGCCAGATTTTACAACTTGCCCTGCATGTCACCAAGATATTGAGCACTTGAGTGTTCTCGATCTTGTTTATGATTATTCTGCTCTCAAGGAAGTTTTAATTAGCAATAATATTTTATTTAATAGCCGAAATTGTTATAGTAAGGGGATCTGGCGGTTTAAAGAGTTATTGGCTGATGTGCCTCCAGAGTTTCAGTTTACTCTTGGTGAGGGACACACGCCAATTATCAGGGCAAGTTTGCTAGGTAAGGATTACGGCATAGAAGAACTTTACCTTAAAAACGAAACTGGAAACCCGACAGGTTCATATAAGGATCGCCTGGCGCCGGTAATTGTGGCAAAAGCAAAGGAAGCTGGTGCAGAGGCTATAAGCCTTGTTTCCTCAGGCAATATGGCAGCTGCGGTGGCTGCTTATGCAGCGCTGGCAGAGATTAAAACATATGTCATCCTGCCGCCGGACACTCCAGGGGAGAAGATTGCGCAAATCAGGCTCTACGGGGGGCATACATTAAAGGTAAAGGGCACCGGCTCTGACCGCATCTCATTGAATGAAGCAGCAGTAAGAGAACCGGGCTGGTTTAACGGCAATTCACCCTTTACACCTTATGGCAGTGAAGGCGTTAAGACCATGGCCTATGAGGAGTGGGAATATTTCGGCTCTGCCCTTCCGGATTGGATTGTTCTCCCCGTTGGCTTTGCTGATAACCTAGTTGGGCACTGGAAAGGCTTTAGGGATCTACAAAATCTTGGCCTCATTGATAAACAGCCTAAGCTGGCTGGAGTGCAGCCGGAAGGCTCTCCTTCTTTTGTGGATGGTTTCCTTGCTGGAAAAGAAGAAGCGATACCGGGCAAACAGGAGACGATTGCCGGAGGGATCTCGCAAAGGGTTACGCTCAATGCTTATCTGGGACTTAAAGCAGTTAGGGAAACCGGAGGGACAGCACTGACAGTAACTGATGCAGAGCTTTTAGAGGCAGAAAGAGAGCTGGCTTTAAAAGCAGGTATTTTTGCTGAGCCTACCGGAGTCGCCGGCCTTGCCGGGGCACGGAAAATGCGTCAGCAGGGGATAATCAAAGCAGGTGAGCGCGTTCTTGTGGTAGTTACAGGAAGCGGCTTTAAAGATAATGATAGTGCTCGCAAGCTGGCTGTGCAAGAAGGACAGGGGCAGGTGTTGGATGCTGATCTGGAAAGTTTGCGAAAGGCGATTAAGCGTAAATAATTACTTATTTTAGAATTGAGGAGGTTTTTATGAAATGATTGTTGGTTTAGTGGCCGTTTATATGCTTTTTATGTTTGCCATCGGTGTTTATTGTCGTAGATTTATTAAGGATTCTGAGGATTTTCTTGTTGCCGGCCGTAAAATGGGACTTTTTTTCATCACCGGCTCCTATATTGCCAGCCACTTTGGCGGCGGTTTTGCCATAGGTGGTGCGGAATACGGCGCCTTGTACGGTATTGGCGGGGTGTGGTACGGGCTGGCCTGCGCAATCTCCTATTTTCTCTTCGGTGCGTTTTTAGCCCGCCGTGCATACAACCTCGGTAATATCTATACAATTCCTGATTTCCTTGATCTTCGCTACGGATCGAAGAGGGTTCGCGCTGCCTTTGCACTCGTCAGCGCTCTGGGCAATATCGGGATCTTTGCTGCGCAGATTATGGCTGCGGCAAGCATCCTTGAGATGCTTGGGATACCGTCGCAATGGGGAGCGATAATTGGTACGGTTATTCTCGTTGGCTATGCAACCCTCTCCGGTCTCTGGGCTGTAATCATTACTGACGCCATTCAGGTTATTATCGCCGGTATTGGGGTGATCATCGCTAGTGTGATCGCGCTGGCTACTGTTGGTGGCTTTGATGGGCTTGCCGCTGCTCCGGCACTAACCCCTTCCTATTTCCAAGCTATTCCTTTCTCCTTTGAAGATTGGATCATGATTTTAGCACCCACTGCGCTCTATGGTTTTGTATCACAGGCCTCTTTCCAGCGTACTTTTGCTTCTAAAGACTTGAAGACTGCTGTTGGTGCGCCGTGGTTGTCCGGGGTGATCCTTGTCCCGCTTTCCTTCATCCCTGTTATAACTGGTATGGCAGCCAAGGCCATGTGGCCCGATCTCGACCCCGCTCTAGCGATGCCGGAGATCATCCAGCATGCTCTTTCACCTTTTGCCGCTGCTATCGTGCTTGCTGCCCTTCTGGCCGCGATCATGTCCACAGCGGACAGTATGCTCCTTGCAGTAACAGCGCATATTAACCGGGACTTCTATCAGAAGATCATCAATCCGTCGGCTACAGAAAAGCAGCTGCTCAAGGTATCATATATTGCTACTGCAGTTGTAGGTATTTTTGGCCTAGTAATGGCTTTAAGCATGCCGACAATTTTTAGTATGCTCGTTACTGCCTATTCAATTCTTCTTGCCGGCTGTTTTGTCCCTGTAGTGGGAGGTTTCTTCTGGAGTAGAGCAACAGAGCAAGGTGCTTTTTGGTCTTTTATTGCTGGGACTGTGTTCTTTATCATTACCAGCCCGTCTTTCCTCGGATTGTTTACTGTTCCTTACCCGAACATCTTTAGTATGATACCTTCCCTGATTGTCTATGTTGCCGTTAGCTTGGCGACAAAACCATCGGTGCAGAGTCCAGTTGGGGCTTAATAAAGGTCCTTGTATGTAAGCACTCAGCTATTAGGGGCGATCTGGCAAGCCTGCAGCGGAGCAAAAACCGCCAGGGCAGAAGCTGGAATCGCCCCTGTAGTCTGTTTTTAATTTATAATATTGTATTAGGAGGCTTAATTGCTATGAAGTATGAAACTATCATATTAACCAAAGAAGGTAAGATTGCAACTCTTACTTTTAATCGACCGGAGAGCCGCAACGCTTTTAACGTAAAAATGCTGCAGGAGCTGGATTTGGCTCTCGAAGAGACAAAGGAAGACGATGATGTACATGTACTGGTAATCACCGGGGCAGGAAAATCCTTTTCTGCGGGATTTGATATTAAAGAGTCGATTTTGAACCCGAAGACGACTGTGGCAGCCAGGCGATTAGATACGGAACAGGAAAAGCAGCGCTGGCTTAGGGTCTGGAACTACCCGAAACCGATTATTGTTGCTGTAAATGGTCATTGTCTCGGCGGAGCGCTGGAGATGATGCTCCTCTGCGATCTGGCGATCTCGTCTGATAGGGCAGTTTTTGGCGAGCCGGAGATTATCTTTTCCTACATGGTGCAGATTCCCATTTTACCTTGGGCTGTGGGGATGAGAAAAGCGCGGGAGCTGCTCTATACCGGGGAAAGCATTGACGCCTATGAGGCACAGCGTCTGGGGATTGTGAACAAGGTAGTCGAGCACGATCAGCTGATGGAGGCTACTTATGGGTTGGCGCAGAAGCTAGCTGATATGCCCGTTGAGCCGCTGCAGCTGACTAAATATTCCGTGAACCGCACTTATGAACTGCAGGGAATTTTGGATACATTCAATTATGGTTGTGAAATATTCAACCTCTGCCGTTTGAGCAATACCGATGATAGTGAGGAATTTGCCAAAATCGTCAGAGAAAAAGGCCTTAAGGCAGCGATGCAGTGGGCGAGCGCAAAAAAAGACAATTAAGCATTTAACACAAGGTCGGGAGGATTTGAGATGAGTGAAGGTTGGAAAAGAAATCTTAAGTCTCTATTTGATCCACAATCAATTGCGATAATTGGCGCTTCCGAAAAAGTTGGTCCGGCACGCAATGTTCTTTTTAATCTAAAAACACAGGGATATAGTGGAGGAATCTACCCTGTTAATCCTAAATATAGTGAAGTTTTTGGTTATAAATGCTATCCAAGCATTAAAGATATTCCTACAGATGTAGATGCAGTAGCGATCGGTGTGCCGGCACGCTTTATTCCCTCCCTTTTAGAAGAGTGTATCGAGAAGAAGGTAAACTCTGTCTGTATTTTAACCGGCGGTTTTGCCGAACTGAACGAAGAGGGTAAAGTCATGCAGGAGCAGATCAAAGGGCTGCTCGAGAGAGAAAAGATCCCCATGTGTGGCCCAAACAGCCTCGGTCTGCTGAATGTAGGCGGCGACAGCGGTTTATATAGTGCTTCGATCCCGCCGGGAGTTAAGAAGGGAGGCGTTGCTGTTTTAGCGCAAAGCGGCTCGATGGTGATCGCCATTGCCCAGGCCTATAAATCCCTGGGCCTGAGCAAAGTTATCTCTACCGGTAACCAGGCCGTGCTCGATCTCGGCGACTATCTCCATTACTTAGCAGATGATCCGCAAACAAAAGTGATCGCTGTATTTATGGAAGGAGTTGATGACGGGAGAAAATTTTTGCAGGCCGCGGAAAAAGCGCTTGCCGCCGGGAAACCGGTAATCGTCTTGAAAGTCGGCCGTTCGGCCAAAGGTCGGAAAATTACCCAGTTCCATACCGGGGCGATGGCTGGCGAATACAAGGTCTTTGAAGCCGCTTTCAGCAAGACAGGGATTGTCATGGTCAAAAACCTCGATGAGATGGCGCAGACGGTTACTCTATTTGTCAAAGCAAAGAAGGCCTACGGCAAGAAAGCGGCCTTTATTGCCATCTCCGGAGGGCAGTCAGCGCTGATTACCGACCTTGCTGAAGATTTTAACTTGGAACTCGCCGAATATACAGAGGAGACACGTTCAACCCTGAGGGAGATCCTCCCCGATTACCTGCATGTGAATAATCCCCTTGATGTTGCTGATTTCGGCTCCGCTGATGCTGATGACTACGCCCGCTGTTTGCGCATCCTTGCTGGGGACGACAATGTTGATCTGCTCCTCGTGTCGCAGGACGCCCCCCAGGGGATCGGTGCAAGCACAATCGATCACTACAGTAAAATCGTAAGGGCAGTATTAAAGGTAAAAGATGAGCTGCCAAAACAGATTATTGTCTTTTCCAATCATTCCACAGCGTATGAGCCGAAAGTGATGCAGCCGCTGGTAGACAGTGATGATCTCCCCTATCTTTTGGGGACAGAAGAAGCGCTCGCTGCGGTGAAAAAGCTGATTGATTTTAACGCGCAGAAGGAAAAACTGCTCGCCAGTCAAAAGCAGAGCACGACCGTTCCTTCTTCGGGGAGCAAAGAGGCTCTCCAGAAAGCAGGAGCGCTCTTGCGCGATTACAGCAGCACTTACAACACCCTGGGCGAGAAACAGGGCAAAAGAATACTGCAGGAGCTGGGCATCGCCAGTGTCCGCGAAGCTGCCGCCCAGAGCGCAGCCGAAGCAGTTGCTGCGGCAGAAGAAATCGGCTATCCAGTTGCGCTGAAGGTCGACTCTGCGGAAATTCTGCATAAAACCGACCTTGGATGTGTGAAGCTCAACCTGCAGAGCCCAGAAGAAGTCAGGGGTGCGTACCATGAGATCATTAAAGCAGCAAAAACCAAACAACCCTCTGCCTCTATTGAGGGCGTCTTAGTGCAGAAGATGGCCCCAGAAGGTTTTGATGTAATTATCGGCCTTACCCGAGATCCCCAGTTCGGACCGACTCTCTTATTCGGCTCCGGGGGCATCTTTACCGAAATCTTAGACGATGTCAATCTGGCCCTTCTTCCTCTGGGAAAAGGCGAAGCTGAAGAACTGGTGCGCAACAGCAGGGCCTACCAGATACTCAAAGGCGCCCGCAGATCCGGACCTTATGACCTGGAAGCCCTCTACCAGGCCATTGAAAAGGTCGCTGCCTTTGGCTGGGAACAGAGAGAACTGCTCAAACAGGTGGATATAAATCCACTGCGTGTTTACCAAAAAGGAAAAGGTGTAGAAGTACTGGATGCTCTTTTCCTTCTCCAAGGAGGGAGTAAAAAGTGAAAATAACGGGTATAAAAGCGGAATTCATACAACTGCCCTATAGCAAACCCTTTAAACCGACATGGTACCCGGGCCGCGAAGAGAAAAAACAGGGAATTTTCTTAGTCCGGGTATATACAGATGAAGGTATCACTGGGATCGCCACGGCAGAGGCTCCTTTTGGCCTCGCTCCGGTATTTATCGAAACGATTAAGCATCTTATTGAGCCCGCCATTCTCAACGACAATCCCTTTATGGTTGAAAAGATCATTTGGAAACTCAGAGACGTCGCCCGTGTGGTTACCCGCCCCTGGGTGGTCGAAAACGCCCTTTGGGATATCATCGGTAAAGCCTCCAACCAGCCCGTATACAAAATACTCGGCGGCTTCAGGGATAAAATGCCCGTCTACGCTGCCTGGGGAGAATTAAAACCCAACGAACAGCGCTATGAAGATGCCCAGATGCTCGTTGAGCAGGGATTTAAAGCAGTTAAGGTACGCTTCTGTAGCGATACAATCAAAGATGACCTCAGCCTGATCGAGACGATCCGCAAAGCTGTCGGCGACAAGCTGCAGATCATGATCGATGCCAATCAGGGCACAGCAAGGGAACGCAGCGGTATTGTCGGCGAAACCTCAATCTGGTCGTACGAACGGGCCTATCAGACAGCGAAAGCCTTAGAAGAATACGACGTATCTTGGCTGGAGGAACCTCTCTACCGCTACGATTACAAGCTCCTTGCCAAATTAGCGGCAGAGGTTGACCTCCCCATAGCAGGCGGCGAAATCAACCGTGATGTTCCCGAATTTGCCATGCTTATCGAAAGGGACTGCTATGATATCCTCCAGCCAAACTGCACCATGGCCGCCGGAATGAGCCAGGTGAAAAAGATCGCTGCCATCGCTGAAAACCATGACAAACTCTGCAACCTGCACAGCTGGATCCCGAGCGTGGGACTTATCGCTTCCCTGCACCTCGCGGCTTCCCTTTCTAATACCACTCACCTTGAATATCCCTATGACCCGCCGGCAATCGTTCCTGAGGTATTCCAGGGAGGGATAACCGAGCCGCTCCTGATCGATCCGGCAGACGGCTGCCTCCCACTGCCCCAGAAACCAGGTTTCGGCGTTGAACTCGATGAAGAATTGATCAAAAAATATACTGTCCTCTCCAGCAACTGACCCCAGCGAAGTTTAACATCCTCATTTTGGTTTGAAGAAAGGAGGAACAGAACCATGGATTTTAAATTTAGTGAAGACCAGGAGATGCTTCGTAAAGCCGCCCGTGAATTCGCTTCCGATGTACTTGCCCCGCGGGCAGAAGAGATCGAAGCCAACGATGAACTCCCCCGCGAACTGATCGAGGAGATGGCTGCACGCGACTTCCTTGCTGTAACGATCCCCGAAGCATACGGGGGCCTCGGACTAGGCCATACGGCACGTCTAATAATCATTGAAGAGATAGCACGGGTATCTGCAGCAGCAGCGATGATGCTCCAGGTCTTCGGCCTGGGGATCGAGCCGATCGTTGTCTTTGGTACAGAGGAGCAGAAACAAAGATACCTTCCCCCTCTCGCCACAGGGGAAAAACTGGCTACTATAGCTGTTACTGAGGCTACCGGGGGCTCTGATCCCAGCGGGATCGAAACCGTTGCCCAAAAAGACGGCAGCGATTTCACCCTCAACGGCCGGAAGGTATTTATCACCAACGCCAAAGTCAGTGATATCGTCGTCGTTCTTGCCAAGATGGCCGACGATGAGAAAACTTTTAACACCTTTATCGCTGAAAAAACGATGGAGGGCTGCCGCCCTGGCCGTACCGAAAAGAAAATGGGTCTCAGGGGCAGCGATACCGGCGAAATAATCTTCAACAACTGCCGTATCCCCCAGGAAAACCTGCTCGGAGAGCCTGGTGCCGGGCTCAAAGTTGCCCTGAGTGCTATTGGTGACGTAGGTCGTGCTGGGATGACTGGTGTCGCCCTCGGACTTTTGCAGGCTTCTTTGGAAGCTGCTGTGAAATTTGCCAATCAGCGCGTTCTCGGCGGAAGACCGATCAGCAAATTGCAGTCAGTCCAGTTTAAAATTGCAGAAATGTATGCTGACTTGGAAGCAAGCCGCCTTCTCGGCTACCGCGCTGCAGCGATGAAAGATCGCGGTGAACGCTGTGACGTTGAATTTGCGATCGCCAAGTACTTCAGTTGCGAAGCTGCAGTCAGGGTTGCTAAACACGCCTGTGACATCCACGGTGCTTACGGCTACATGGAAGAATACCCTGTGCAGCGCTACCTGCGCGATGCCTTAATCTCGATCCCTTCTGCGGGAACCTCTGACATCATGAAAGTAATCATGGGCAAAACCGCCCTCAAAAAATTTGCCGACTAAAAGGGGGATTATCGTGAAGAGTTTGAAGATCGCTGTCTGTCTCAAATCCGTACCCGACCCTAAACAGTGGCACAAGGTAACGATTAACCCCCAAACAAAAACTATCCAAAAGGAAGGAATCCCCCGGATAATTAGCCCTCTTGATCGTCATGCCTTGGAAGCAGCGGTCAGATTGAAAGAGGCCCATGGCGGCAGTGTTATTGTGGTCTGCATGGGCTCCCCTGGAGCGAGGGAAAACATCCAGGAAGCCCTCGCTTTAGGGGCTGATGAAGCCGTATTTCTCTCGGACAGGGCCTTTGGTGGTGCTGACTCCTTGGCTACCGCCAGGGCCCTTGCTGCTGCTTTAAAGAAACTCGGTCTGCCTGGCCTCATCTTCTGCGGTGCGGTAAGTTATTACGGCAGCACCGGCCAGGTGGGGCCGCAGATAGCACAGTTTCTGGGCATTAACCACTTCAGCGCTGTCCGTTTCCTCGATTACAAAGGGGGGAAACTCTATGCAGAAATCGTCACTGACGGCGGCTTCGCCCTCTGTGAAGGGAAGTTGCCCCTTTTGGTCACAGTAAGGCGTGAGATCAATAAACCCCGTGGATTAAGGCTGTCCGAGGCTATTAAAGCGAGAAAGAAAAAAATATGGACGTGGTCCTCTGCAGATCTTGGCCTTTCTTCCGACCAGCTGGGACTGAAAGGCTCCGGCATACAGATGTTCGACTTCCTGCCCTTACCTGAGGCTCAAGGGGCAGAGATCCTCGAAGGGGGCCCACAAGAGATCGCCAAGGAGATCGCACAAAAAATTAAGAAATACAGACAGGGTGGTATCCTATGAGCGTAGAAAACGGCCTCTGGGTGTTTGCCCAGGCGGTGGAAGGCAAACTTTTACCGGTGTCGTTGGAACTCCTGGGGGAAGGGCGACGCCTCGCTGACAGGTTAGATGTAGGGCTCAGTGCGATCCTCATCGGCCATAACCTCCAACCCCTTGCCCTTGAGCTGATCGCTTGTGGTGCTGATAATGTCCTCGTCGCTGATCACGCAAAGCTTTATCACTACCGCGGCGAACTTTATATCCCGCTTGTAGAAAAAATGATTTTGCGCTACAGGCCGGAGATTTTTCTCTTTGGCGCAACCCAGGGCGGTAAAGATCTCGCTGCCGCAACAGCGGCCCGCATAGGTGCCGGGTTAACCGCTCATTGTGTCGCTTTTGAAATTGACGAACACAAGGTCTTAAAACAGCTTGTCCCGGCATTCGGCGGTCACTGCGTCTTTCGCTCACAAGGGAACCCGCAGATGGCAACCGTTGCCCCTGGTGTCTTTACTATTCCTGAACCCGATTATGAACGTCAGGGAAAGATTATCGAAATTGATTTTTCTCCGCCGGCAGAGCCGGCAACAAAAATCGTAGAATTTAAAACAGAAAAAGGCAGCGCAGGAGGTCTTGAGGAAGCGGAGGTGATCGTTGCCGGGGGTGCAGGAGTGGGCAATGCAGAAAACTGGCAGCTGATCGAAAAGCTGGCCCATGCCCTTAACGCCGCTGTTGGCGCGACCCGTCCGCCTGTTGATGAAGGGTGGGTCGAGGAAGAGAAGATGATCGGACAGAGCGGCCGCAATGTACGGCCAAAGCTTTACCTGGCGGTGGGGATCTCTGGGGACCAGCTGCACCTCAGCGGTGTGCAGAATCCGGAGCTTTTTATTGCCATTAATAAAGATCCTAAAGCAAACATTTTCAAACATGCTCATTTCGGTGTAGTAGAGGATTTGACGAAAATCCTACCCCCTTTAATCGAGTTGCTTTCCCCCGGCGGGGATAATTAAAATAAAATAATAAGTAGAAAGCTTTGTCCTTGCGGTGCGAATAAGGAGGAGGATAAGTTGGAGCAACGAAAGTTATCTGATATACTACAAATTAAATACCCGATAATTTTAGGGGGTATGGCTCTTGTCGGGACAGCAGAGTTAGCAGCCGCTGTCTCTGAAGCCGGTGCCTTTGGCCAGATCGGTGCCGGAGGTCTGGAGATCCCGGAGATCAAAGAGGAGATCGCCAGGATCAGGTCGTTGACCTCTAAACCTTTTGGTGTTAATATTCCTATCGGCCGGCGAACAGATATGGAAAGCTTTATAAAATTGATGAAAGCGGAAAAAGTGAAGGCTGTCTCCCTGGGCGGCGGCAATCCGCTCCCCTATATTGCCCCCTTAAAGGAGAGCGGGATAACGGTTATGGCTGTCGTTGCTTCCTCCTATCACGCTGTCAAAGTAGCGGAGGCGGGGGCAGATATTATCATTGCCGAAGGTTTTGAGGCAGGGGGGCATAACAGTCCCCTTGAGCTAACCACTTTAACCCTGCTTTCGAGCATTGTTCCCCGCCTGAGCCAACCTGTTGTCGCTGCCGGGGGGATCGTCGACGGCAAAGGCCTTGCCGCGGCGCTATGCCTCGGCGCTGCTGGTGTACAGGTGGGAACGCGTTTTATGGCTACCAAGGAATGCTGCGCTCACCCTCGTTTCAAGGAAGCACTTGTAAAGGCGAAAGAGACAGACACCGTTGTCTTTGGCCGCGGTTTAGGCCATCTCCTGCGCGTCTTGAATTCTGGATTTGTAAAGAAATATCTTGGGGCAGGGGAAAAGGAACTTTCCCAGGAACAGATTATCGCCTTAAGAAGCGGAAACCGCAATAAAATTGCTGTGTTTGATGGAGATCTGCAGGAAGGCTTTGCCTATGCCGGACAGAACCTCGCCCCGATCGATAGGATCATTACAGCAGCCGAAGTTGTCGAATCTTTTATGCAGGAGGCAAAGGAAGCAATTAAGCAGGCTGCCGGAGTTGTGAAGGAGTAGTATGAAAGAATTAAGCCCTATTATTAAAAAAATAAAAAAATTGTATCCGTTCCTTTCTGGGTTAGGAGCGTCGATTATTTTTGGCTTCTCCTTTCTTTTTACCAAGGAAGCCCTCGATTCTTTAGCCCCCTATCATCTGCTGGGGCTTCGTTTTTTGTTTGCCCTGCTCCTGCTCACTGTTTTGCTGATTACAGGAATTATAAAGCTAAAATATCGGGGTAAAAAGCTCTTTGCCCTTGGAGCCTTAACTCTTTTCCAGCCGATCGCCTATATGTCATTTGAGACAGCAGGCATCAATCTAATCTCTTCATCAGAGGCGGGGATCATGATCGCCCTGATCCCGATTGTT
>JAAZDR010000022.1 GCA_012512705.1 Bacillota bacterium | reverse complement strand
GGTATAGACTCTCAAGCTGTAAGAGAGCTTGTGGGGACACCGGAGCGGTGGAAAACAGTAGCCCGCGGGAAAGAACCGGTTGAAGGCAGGGACGGCTGTATAAAATACTTTTTTGATTCCGAACTGAAAAAAATAGAGTATACAGCTGAGGAGAAAGTTAATTATCGCGAAAAATATCGTCTCCCTTCAGTTAAAAAAGGTGAGCTTCTGGCAGTAATCGAACCTCCTGTCCCCGGTAAGCCGGGCTTCAGTGTTTTAGGTAAGCGCTTGGAGCCACGCCCGGTAAAAGAGGCTGTGATCAGCTGCAGGGACGGGGCTTATTTTGATAAAGCCAGGGGAGAAATATATGCTGTTACCGCCGGCCGTCCGGTTTTACGCCGGGGCAGTATTCCCCAGTTAAAAATTGACCCCTTATATATCCATAACAGCGACGTTGACATGGAAAGCGGGAACCTCAGCTTTAACGGCCATCTGAAAGTTAATGGCGATGTTAAAGAAGGGATGAAGGTTCATGCTGACGGGGATCTCGAAATCGCCGGAAATGTCGCCGGTGCGGAGCTGATAGCAGGCGAAAACATAGTTGTTAGGCGTAATCTGATTAACTGCCGCGTTAAGGCCGGGGCAATCAAAGATTTCCTTTTTCAGCTGGAGAAAAAATGGAGTTCTTTTGCCGCACTTCTTAGCAACTTAGAGATTGCCTCGGTGCAGCTGCAGGACGCGCTTATGCAGAAAAGTCCGCAAGCAAACATCAAGTTCGGTTCCCTAATCAGCTTCCTGTTGGAAAAAAAATTTAAAGATTATCAAACTGAAAAGGAGGAGTTGGCTAACTTTATACATAATTCTATGGTAACGCCCCCGTATTCTTTGATTAATCCCGCCTTGGAAGCATTGGCAGACTGTTCTGTAGAAAATATTACCAAGCTCCAATCTCTAAAAGAACTTAATTGTCTAATGCAAAAGGTAGATTTTGTCTCCGAAAATCTGGGCCGCTATAAGTCCTCTGTACCTAAAGCAATTTTTTATTATGTGCAAAACAGCAATATTATTGCCGGCGGGGACCTGCTTATCGAAGGGCCTGGTTGTTATAATTCTAATATAACTGCTGCCGGACAAATTATTATAACCGGTGTCTTTAGAGGTGGATCGATACAGAGTGGAGGGGACGTTACCATTGCAAAGGCAGGTTCGCCGGCATCACGCAGCGATTACGGAAAAATTTACGTTTCTAGAGGAGCAGCTGTACGTTTAAAGTTGGTGTACGAGAATACACGCGTCCAGATTGGCAACCGCAGTATTTCATTTAACGAGACGAGAGAAAATGTGAAGATATTTGTTGATGAACATGATCAGATTCGAACGATTTATTGGAGCGGCTAGCTAATTAAGAGGTAAAGGAGTGATTTTTTGGGCAGTCTTGGTGAGCAATTTGCACAGGTTATCCTGATTCGCCACGGGGAGACAGCTTGGAATCAGGCACAGACTTTTCGCGGCCGCAAGGATATTCCCCTTAATGCTAAAGGGAAAGAGCAGGCAAAAAAACTTGCTGACAGCCTGGAAGGGATTTCCCTGGATGGGATCTACTCAAGTCCCCTGCAGCGCGCCTTACAGACCGCCAAACCGCTCGCTGAAAAATGTAATTTAAATGTAGTCCCTATGGAAGCGTTTAATGACCTTTCTTTTGGTGAATGGGAAGGACTTACCCGTACAGAGGTAGAGAAGAGATACCCAGAGGCCTTCCGCCTGTGGGTGGAAAGCCCGCAGGACTATGTTTGCCCGGGGGGCGAGAGCCTGGAAGGGGCGCGCCAGAGGGCAAAAGACGGCCTTGATAACCTTCTGCAAAAACATGATGGCGGTACAATAGCCATTGTAACCCACCGTGTTATTTTAAAGCTGCTACTGCTTGAAGCCCTAGGGCTTGATAATAAAAAATTTTGGCACTTACAGCAGGATAACTGTGCCTTAAATGTATTGAAGCATGACTCCCGGAAAGGGTTTACCCTTGTCCGTTTTAATGAAACCTCTCACCTACATCCTTTAAAAGAATTTTTAAGACGTTAATTATTCCTTCCCTCCAAAAAGAGCGACCAATATTGCTCCGGCGGCGAAAGCAAGGAAGGCACCGGGGGAAATGCTTGCCGGCAGAAGGGTTTTACCGGAGCCGATAATTAATCCTGCTAAAAGGAACGAGAGTGCTTGAAAGTGTTGGCGGTAAAGAGAACTGAGAATGCGAGCAAAGCCAAGAAGGCCTATCCCCCAACCGCAGGTTAGTATAAAAAGTTTGGGAAACTGCAGCTGATTGAGCGCAAAAATTACATCATCATAAAGACCCATAACCACAAGTACCGC
>JAAZDR010000240.1 GCA_012512705.1 Bacillota bacterium | reverse complement strand
CGGGAAGTTAAGCTATGAAGCAACTGAAGATTAATAATAAACCTTTACTGGTAATTGTCGGACCGACAGCAGTGGGAAAAACAGAGGTGGCAATTAAGGTTGCTTGTCGCTTGAAAGACTATGAGATCGTCTCCGCTGATTCAATGCTCATATATCGCTTTATGGACATCGGCACAGCAAAACCATCACTTGAAGAGAGAAAAAAGATAAAACACCATCTAATTGATATTATCGACCCGGATGAAGATTTTAGCGTTGCCGATTACCAGAGGCTGGCATTCCGTGCTATAGAGAGTATTTATAAGCAAGAAAAACTTCCGCTTCTTGTTGGGGGGACAGGCCTTTATGTTCGGGCAGTAACAGATGAATATGCTTTTAGCGAGCAAGGGGGAAACGCTTCTATTCGCAAAAAATTAAAAGAAAGAGCGAAAAAATTGGGGACAGCTTCCCTATATCGGGAGCTGGAGAAAATAGATCCTCTAGCAGCCGTAAAGATACACCCCCATGATCAGCGCCGGATCATTCGCGCGCTGGAGGTATACTACTCAACAGGAGAGCGGTTCTCTAAGCAATTACTGCGCACGCGGGAGAGGGGTTCCTCCTTTCAGTTGCTAATAATCGGACTTTATATGCAAAGAGCAGAACTCTATAAGCGTATCGATCAACGTGTGGAAATAATGCTTGAAAGAGGCTTTTTGCAGGAGGTAAAAGGCCTGCTCAGCCGTGGTTACTCACCGCATTTAAAATCAATGCAGAGCATTGGTTATCGACATATGGCTGCATACCTGCAGGGAGAACTCTCTTTCGAAGAAGCTAAGCGATTATTGCAGCGTGACACGCGCCGCTTTGCAAAGCGGCAGCTTACCTGGTTTAGACGCGACGAGCGCATAAAGTGGATGGAAGCGAACCGCTGGAATGTTGACAGTCTGGTAGAAAATATTTGCTACGCCGTGAAGGAAAATTTATATAAATAACGAATAATAAACAGATAACAAGGTTTTGGAGGCGAGAGAATGAATAAGGGGCCAATAAATCTTCAGGATAATTTTTTAAACCAGGCACTAAAAGAAAATATCCCTACTACCGTGTTCCTTGTAAACGGCTATCAGATTAAAGGTGTTGTTCGCAGCTTTGACAATTTTACAATTTTACTTGAGGTTGACGGGAAGCAGCAGCTGGTTTACAAGCATGCGGTTTCAACAATTATTCCGTTTCGCAATATAAATCTGCAGGCCAGCGGAACAGCTGGAGCTGATAGTGTTTAGTTTAAGTATTTTTAATTAGATTATAAGGATAAGGCACTAGAAAAGGCACTTACTTATATTTAAAGAGGTGTCTTTTTTAGTGCTTTTTTGTCAGTAACAAAGGAGATAGTGGACAATCTTTCTTTATCGTTTTGTTCCTTGTTTGCGTATAATAATTAAATGTAAGTCTGATTTTTAAGCAGGAGTGATAAGGGGGATGTTCCGGTTAAACCGAAAAAAAGAACAGAAGCTTGAAAAAAAAATATGGGAAGATTTTAGTAGAGGAAAATTAGAAACACAAGAAGCGATCTCAAGTTTACAGAAGATAATTTTAAAAGAAAAAGGGAATACGGAAACAGACTTCGACCTGGAGACTATACTGGCAGAGTTGGAAAGTCTCGTTGGTCTACAAAAAGTTAAGGAAGTAATTAAAGAAATTCAGGCTTATATAAATATTCAAAAACAGCGCTCACTTTTGGGGTTGCAGACTAATTTCCTTTCGTTACATATGATTTTTAAAGGAAATCCGGGGACGGGCAAAACAACGGTTGCCCGTCTGTTGGGAAAATTATTTTTTTCCCTTGGCATATTGCCGAAAGGAGATTTAATTGAAGCGGAAAGGGCAGATCTTGTCGGTGAATATATCGGTCATACTGCTCAAAAAACAAAAAGGATAATTCAAAAGGCTCAGGGGGGAGTTTTATTTGTCGATGAAGCCTATTCTTTGGCCAGGGGAGGGGAAAAAGATTTCGGTAAAGAGGCGATCGATACATTAGTTAAAGCAATGGAAGACTACCGCGATCAGTTTATTTTAATTTTTGCTGGCTATCGGCGGGAGATGGAGCGTTTCTTACTGTTGAACCCTGGTCTGGATTCCCGCTTTCCGATCAAAATTGATTTCCCCGATTATAGTATACCCGATCTCTTAGCGATTGCAGAGCTGATGGTCCGGCAGAGAGAATACGAGTTGACAGCTGGTGCAAAATACTATTTGGAAAAATATTTAAAGGATAAGGCACGACAGCATTATTTGCATTTCAGTAATGCCCGCCTTGTCCGTAATATCATTGAAAAAGCCTTACGACGTCAAGCTTTGCGTCTCATGAGCGTTAAAGAGCCTTGCCGTGAAGAGCTTATGCGTATTACTAAAGATGATCTAATAGCGGTGCGGGAGGATGATTTGCTTTCTTTGGCCGAGGAGGGAAGCTATTATGTATAGGGCGCTCCTTGTCGGCAAAGCGAATACCGGGAAAAGCCTTCTCTTTATTAATCTTGCGCAAGCTTTTGGCTGTCAAAGGCTAACCATCCTTTCAAGTTCGATTCATGGCAGCTCCAAAAAAGCAATTTTTTCTCCTTCTCTCGCCCGTAGACATTTTGTTAGTAGTGAACCATACCATACAAAAACCTTACTGGAAACAAGGGTTACTTTTTTCTCGGAAGGAAAGCAACCGAAGAGACTTTTGCTAATTGATTCTCCTTCTCTCTGCAATGGTGTCCATCCGAACCCCTACACGAGAAAAATTATGCTTCTAACCCTGCAGGCATTGAAGGAAGCGGATCTGCTAATCCATGTTGTCGATGTTTCAGCCCGGGGAAAACCTTTTTTTTGGGAAGGAGTGGATGAGCGCTTATCCCTTTATGGTCGATTTGGGATTAGATACGTAATTGCCGCGAACAAAATTGATCTCGTTGCGGGAAAAGAGGTTTTATCTCGCCTTTCGTTTTTGGAGCGTCAAGGGCAGGTTGTTTTTTTGTCAGCCCTTAAAAAAGAGGGGTTAAAGTATG
>JAAZDR010000239.1 GCA_012512705.1 Bacillota bacterium | reverse complement strand
AGCGGTAAGGATATTTCTAGATTAGGAAGCGGAAATGTAGGTGCGGTTAATACGTTGCGTCAGGTAGGTATTTTGCCTGGTCTGCTAACCCTTATCCTGGATGTGGGGAAGGGAGCTCTGGCTGTTTTTTGGGCTGTACATTTTAAAGAGGTCACTGTTTTCCCTTTATTAGCGCTGTTGTTGGCGATTATTGGGCACAATTATTCTCCTTTCCTGAAGTTTAAAGGTGGTAAGGGTATAGCAACCTTTGTCGGCGGTCTATTATACTTATCTCCCTATACGTTAGTGATCTTTCTTTTAATATTTATTTTATTAGCCTGGCGCTTGCGGGATGCTAATACGGCAACAGGACTGGGATTCCTGTTTCTGCCTTTTATCCTGGGTCTGCAAAAGGGAGAGTGGAGCTGGTTTTTTGCCGGAGCGGCGATTGCCCTGGTGATTATAGTAAAGCACTTTCCTGATTTTGAAGCGTATTCCCGACGCTGCAGTTAATGGGAAACCGTTTTTTTTAAAAATTTTTAAGTTTCAGAGGGAACAATAAAATGAAAGAGGGAGGATTTATGAGTCAGCGAAAGTGGTTTGTTCTTTGGGTAGCGCTATTAGTGTTTTCAATAGCGGTTTTTGCTTTTGGCTGCGGGCCAGCGACTGAGACTGAGGCTCCACCGGAAGAACAAGGCGAAGGCGAAGAAGAGGCTGATGAGCCAGGTGAGGGAGAAGAGGTTGCTATTGATTTTCCGACTCAGGATCTGACGATTATCTGTCCCTGGGCTGCGGGTGGAGGAACAGATGCCGTAGCACGTGTTCTCGCTGCTGAAGCTGAAAAGGTTTTTGAGCGGAAAATCCTTGTTGAAAACAGAACTGGCGGCGGCGGTGCAGTAGGCCATGCGGAAGGGGCCAGTGCAACCCCTGACGGTCATACGCTTACCCTTACAACAGTAGAGATGGTAATTTTACCACATATACAGGATGTTCCTTATACAGTAGAAGATCACAAAGCTGTTATACGCGTAAATTTTGACCCGGCAGCGGTTACAGTACGGGCCGATTCTCCATGGGAGACGCTTGATGATTTTCTTGCTGATGCTGAAGCTAATCCCGGACAGTATCGTGCCAGTGGAACGGGTGCCGGTGGAATATGGCATCTGGCGATGGCTGCATTGGCACAAGAAGTGGGCGTTGAATTTACCTGGATTCCCTCTGACGGGATGGCTCCGGCAGTGACAGATCTTCTCGGCGGTCATCTGGAGTTTGTTACTGGCAGTCCTGCTGAAGTTCAATCTCAGGTGGAAGCAGGAGAGCTGCGGCTACTCGCAGTAATGAGCGATGAACGGCTTCCTAATTTCCCGGATGTTCCGACCCTGCAGGAAGAAGGAATCGATCTTGTAATCGGAACCTGGCGCGGATTAACAGTACCTAGAGAGACTCCTGATGAAGTAGTGGAAGTTTTACATGAGAAATTTAAGCAGGCTTATGATTCTTCGGAATTTGCAGCGACGATGAATGAACTTGGACTGGGAATGGCCTATCTGCCACCAGAAGAGTTCGATCCCTTTATGCAGCAGAGCAGTGCCGAGTTTGGGGAGCTTGTAGAGATATTAGGTCTTGCAGAATAACATGCCTAGTGAAAAAGGTCTAGCCACGGAGGTTGGGCCTTTTTCACCTTTCCATAATATTCAGTCGGGGGTGATAGAGTGCGCAAGGCTGAAATAACATCAGCAGTCTTGATTTGGGGTATTGTAATCT
>JAAZDR010000238.1 GCA_012512705.1 Bacillota bacterium | reverse complement strand
GGCCTATTGCTGCTCCGGGATTAGCTTCGATTGAGGCCGCCCTCTACCCTGCAGATGTAGATTATTTCTTTTTTGTCGCCAAAGAGGACGGGACAGGAGAACATTATTTTAGCAGGACTTTGGAAGAACATAACAGTTATAAACTGAAAGTGCAACAAAATCGATAGTTCAACGAAGCGGGGGTCAGTTTAGGATTCCCGCTTTTTTCAGCAGATGTAGTGGTTTGGGAGGTGATGAAGATAAAAAAGCCGGAAATTCTTTCCCCGGCTGGGGATCTGGAACGGCTTAAAATAGCATTGGAATACGGAGCAGATGCTGTTTATTTAGGTGGTAAATCGTTTGGTATGCGTGCCTTTGCTCCCAATTTCGATGAAGAAGAACTGAAAGAAGGTATATCTTTCGCCCACTCCCGCAACGCCAAGGTTTATGTTACTGTTAATAACCTCATGCGTAACCAAGAGCTGGATGACCTTCTGCCTTATCTTCAAACGCTTGCAAAACTAGAGGTAGACGCGGTAATTCTCTCAGATCCGGGAGTTCTCTCCCTTATCAAGGAACATCTTCCAGAGTTGTGCTGTCACCTTAGCACACAGGCGAGCACACTAAACTGGAGAGCAGCTCGTTTTTGGAAGAACCAAGGCATTCAGCGCATTATTCTTGCGCGTGAGCTGTCTATGACTGAAATTGCAGAAATAAAAGAGAAGGTCGATGTCGAACTGGAAGTGTTTGTTCATGGCGCGATGTGTGTTGCCTATTCTGGGCGTTGTCTTCTAAGTTCCTACTTTACCGGACGCAGCGCCAACAGCGGTGCCTGTACTCAGTCTTGCCGCTGGAAGTATTATCTTCAGGAAGCTAAAAGACCTGGAGAAAAACTGCCGATCATTGAAGATGAGAACGGTTCGTATATTCTCAGCGCGTACGATCTTTGTATGATTCAGCATATTCCCGAGCTTGTGAGTACGGGTGTTGATGCTTTTAAAATTGAAGGACGGATGAAGAGTGTTCATTATGTAGCTACAGTTACGAGAGCTTATCTCTTGGCTCTCGATGCTTATATGCAGAATCCTGATAGCTACAGTTTCAATCCTTACTGGAGGGAAGAGCTGGAAAAAGTAAGCCATCGGCCGTATGGAACTGGCTTTTATTATGGAAGACCAAAACAGGTAGGGGCAGGAGAAGGAAACTATTTGCGTAATCATATGTTTGTGGGGCTCGTTAAGAATTATGATGCGAATAAAAAATTAGTAAAAGTCGAGCAGCGTAATGGTTTTGTTGTAGGGGATTGTTTAGAGATTGTAGGTCCTAATGATGAAACGCCATATCGGTTTGTCGTAGACAAAATTTACGATGAAAAGGGTAACACTATTGATGCCGCTCCCCATCCGAAGCAGATCGTTTATTTGCCTTTGGATAGGGCTGTTCCTGTAAACTCTCTTGTTCGTCGTCCTGAGGCAAAAGATGGTGCATTAAAACAGTTAAAAAAGCACACAGATTAGTACAGAAGGAATAAAAACGCCTCCACTTGTGGAAAATGATTGAAGGGGAGGCGTTTTTATGTGGCGTGTTAAAGGTCAGCAACGGGTATTTTTTTTATTTATAATGATCAGCTGCTTATTCTTATGCTTAATTATGCGCCTTACTTATGTGCAAATAATAAAAAGCTACTATTACGCCGAGCAAGCTGTGAAGCAAAGGAGCCAGCGAATTATTATAAACAGCGGCCGCGGCGATATATTAGACCGCAAAGGAGTATCTCTTCTCGATAGCCGTTCTGAAGAGATCCTTGTTATCTTCCCTTCACATATCCGCGATATCCGCGGCAGAAAAGAAGTTTTGTCTGAAAAACTTCCCATGGTTTCAGGGAGAGAACAAATCCTTAATCCGCCTTATGAAACCTTACCTTTTATTGCTGCTCGTGGTCTTAGCGAAGAAGAAGCTGCCCTTCTTGCTAGCGAACCGGAAATGGGACTGATAGTATCAAGCAAAGTGCAGAGGTATGGACCTGAATCTCTAGCTTCGCATGTTGTTGGTCATTTACACAGCAGTGACTTTACAAGGGGGGAAAAAGGGATCGAGTTTTTCTTTAACGAAGAGCTGCAGGCACAAAGACCCGAGTCTATAATAGCTCTCGTTGACGCACGGGACCGCTTAATAGCCGGACTTGGTTACCGCTACTGGCAAAACACAGATCGTTTACGGCCCTATAGTGTTATGTTAACAATCGATCGTGATATTCAAAAAGAAGTGGAAGAAATTTTGGATAAGCATCATTTTCTCGGGGGCTCAGCAGTGGTCATGGAACCGCAAACCGGCAACATCCTGGCCATGGCTAGCCGTCCTGACTACGACCAGAATCGGATTGAGGATTATCTGAATGACAATGAGGGCGGGCCTTTCAATAACCGCAGTACAATGGCTTATGAGCCGGGATCAATTTTTAAAATAGTTGTTGCGGCTGCAGCATTGGAACAAGGTATTGTTAATATTTTTGATAAATTTCAATGTAATGGCTCCATAACTGTAGGGAGTCATACTATTCGCTGCAATATGCTCCACCCTTCGCGGGAATTGAATTTAATCGAAGCATTTGCCTATTCCTGTAATTCTGTTTTTGTTGAGCTCGGCTTGCGGCTTGGCGCGGAGGTGCTGTATGATTATGCAAAAATTTTCGGTTTTGGAGAAAAAACAGGTATACCGCTTGGAGAAGAGAGCGGTTATATACCGCAACCGGAGGAACTTTACATAGCAGAAAACCTTGCAGCAACGAGTATTGGGCAATTTAATGTTCAGGTAACCCCCCTTCAGGTTGCAAGGTTGCTTTCGATCGTCGCTCGCGGAGGGAAGGATATATCCCCAAGGCTGGTGGAATCGCTGCTGAGCAGAGAGGGTCACCGTATTAAGTATTTTCCAGTCCGGAGCGGGAGTCAGCTGCTTAAACCTTCCACAGTAAACCAGCTCATTTACCTTTTAGATGCTGTAACCGACTTTGGAACAGGTCAAGTTTATTTTGCGGATTTCGATACGGCAGGGAAAACAGGCACTGCACAAACAGGGCGTTATCGTGATCACAAAAATATATATAACTGTTGGTTTGCGGGCTTTTTCCCGCTGGACACTAGAAAGGCTGTAGTCGTTGTTTTTGTGGAATCACATTCTCTAATTTCCACTGCGGAAATTTTTAGGGAAATAGCAGAGGCAATTGCTGAGTTTTTATAAAAAATACAACATATGTAAAAAAAATTTTAAGTTGACAGGCACAAATCAAATCCCTTTCTCATATATATGAAAGTAATGTTCATTTTACAAGCAGTATCAGATTAGGGAAAGGGGTTTTTTATGCTAGTTATTGCTTCTGCCCTAGCTTATATTTTG
>JAAZDR010000237.1 GCA_012512705.1 Bacillota bacterium | reverse complement strand
GGTGCAACCGGTGGCGTTATGGAAGCGGCGCTGCGGACGGTTTATGAAGTGGTTTCTGGCGAAGAGCTGCCTTCTTTGAACTTTACCGCTGTCAGAGGGCTCGAAGGCGTTAAAGAAGCCGAAGTAGATATAAAAGGAACGAAGGTTAAGGTTGCCGTTGCCCACGGCCTGGGCAATGCCAGAAAGCTGCTGGAGGCGATCAAGGCCGGGAAAGCGGATTATCATTTTATCGAGATTATGTGCTGCCCTGGTGGCTGTATCGGCGGTGGCGGGCAGGCGATCCGGTAAATGCCGATATTCGCCGTCAGCGTCTGGAGGCAATATATGAGGTTGACGAGCAGATGACCCTGCGTAAGTCCCATGATAACCCAGCTGTTAAGGAGCTTTATGAGGAATTCTTAAAGGAACCACTCGGAGAGCTCTCTCATAAGCTGCTGCATACAAGCTATACGGAGAGGGAACGTTTTTAAGTAAACCCGTTTAAGGAAAGAGGCGGTTTCGAGTGGAGAAGGGTCGCAAATTTAACCTTTCAATGCTCACGCGGACAGCTTTGCTCCTTGCTCTAACTCTAACTGTACAGAGTCTGCGGCTCCCGACATTTATCACAGGCCCGCTTGTGAACATGATGCTCATTTTGACTACAATAATTGTGGGAACGGCAGGCGGTGTATTCGTCGGTCTATTTACCCCCTGGATAGCGCTCCTTGTGGGTATTCTGCCAGCCCCGCTCGCCCCTGCCGTACCGTTTATCATGCTGGGGAACGCCTCTTACTGTTTCCTCTTTGGACGTTTAGGCGGAAGCGGGTGGAGGAAAGTAATTGCAGTAATTATCGCTTCATTGTTCAAATTTTTCGTTATTGGCGGGTCAGTTCAATATTTGCTAAAACTTCCCGCTCCTATGTCTCAGGCGCTTCTCTTCCCTCAGCTTATCACCGCATTAATCGGGGGTTGTCTAGCTATTAGTATCGGTTATTCACTGCAGGGTTTACTGAAAAAAGGATGAATGGAATGGTTCAGATAGTTAAGCTTGGTATAGCTGATTTCCGCTGTTATTGAAAATGAAAGTCTAACGCCCGCACGAATTTTTCGTGCGGGCCATTTTCCTCCTGCTCGGGGGTTGGGTTAAAAACACAGCAGTGCAGTAGGCTTTAAAAACTTGATCTTTCACTTAATCGCAGTTATAATATTCGTATGATATTTATGCAGTTAAATATATGCCGGCATAGCTCAATTGGTAGAGCAGCTGAATCGTAATCAGCATGTTGGGGGTTCGAGTCCTCTTGCCGGCTCCAAGACACAGTGCGCTGCCGGAGTTGCAGCGCTGTTTTCATAAAAAGGAAATACCTTTTAAATAATAGATTCGGTACAGAAAAAGTTTTTTTGCTAAATTTTTTAGTGGGGGGAGTAACTAAGCTTGTCAATTATTAAAAGTTTTCTAAAGCTAAATAAAGCACTGCACAGGGATAAGGTTAAAGTAGAAAGAGCTAGATCAAGGGTTGCTGACTACAGCGCGGTAATGCTTAATAAGCTGTTTATCTTTTTTTCTATCATTATCATTGTGTTGATACCTGTAGTTAGATATCTTGTGGCCGCGTATGAGGGAAGGGAAATTACGTATGGACAGGCTGCCGTTTTTATTATACAAACAATAACAACAACTGGTTATGGGGAACTGCTTCCTTTTCGTTCTTATCCGATGATGATTTTGTCAATTTTACTGATGATTTCTGGGGTAATAATATTTTTTATGTTTGCGGGAACTTTATTGGCGACTTTTGTCGAAATGCGTGTAGCACCTAGAGCACCAAGTTTTACTAATTTAAAGGGCCATGTAATC
>JAAZDR010000236.1 GCA_012512705.1 Bacillota bacterium | reverse complement strand
TAAAAACCCGAATATCGTTAACGAACCAGTTTTAAGGGCAGTCAGTCGTTACCTAAACAGGGCAGAGGTTCGCATCACTTGCGGCGATTTTGAAGCTAGTTTAGAGAATATTAAAGAAGGTTCTTTTGTCTATTTGGACCCCCCTTATGACCCCCTGTCCGATTCGGCTAATTTCACCGAATATGATAAAGGCGGTTTTGATCGAAGCGAGCAGCTGAGGTTGAAAAAAACTTGTGATAGGCTTGATAAATTAGGCGTAAAATTTTTATTATCCAACTCTGCTACTGAGTTTATTAAAGATTTATACCGCGATTATAAGTGCGAAATCATACCCGCCAGGCGTTCAATTAACGCTAACGGCAGGCGAAGGGGTGAAGTGGAGGAAATACTAGTGAGGAATTATGCATAGAACACAACTCGCCCACAGGTGGGCGTTTTTTTATGCTTTGCACCCTAAAAAGTTAGGGTTTTTTATTCCTTTTCTGCAGAATTATGTAAACCTTGGTCTGATGCTGGATAAAGATTGATAGTGTTTCCATCTGGGAGCAATATTATAAAATAAAGCTAATTTGTTAATAATAATTAATAATTTTATTAGAAAGGGTTATAAGCCCTTATTACTCAGATTGTCATAGATAAAGTTGTTAAATATAATTAATAAAAAGTTAACATAATAATGCTGAATCCTCGAAAGAGGTACGGGGGATGAAGTAAATCAATTGTGGGGGTGAATCCGCCCAATCTTTAGCAGCGGAAGGGAGAGACTCACTTCCTAACCCGACAGCTAACCCCGGAAGCAAAAGGAGGTTACTTAAAAAAATGAAACAAAAATTGGTCTTAGTGTTTGCCGTCGTTTTTGCCTTACTTCTCTTTGTTGGGCAGCCGTCGGCAGAAGCAAAAAGCTATACAGTAAGACCAGGGGATACCGTATTTTTAATTGCCCAGCGTCACGGGACAACGCTGCAGGCTGTGCTCGAGATGAACAGCCTGCCCAATCCTCATCTGATCTATCCTGGACGGACAATCAATCTTCCTGCCACCTATACGGTAAAGCCGGGAGACACTGTATTTTTAATTGCTCAGCGTCATGGGACAACGCTGTCTAAGATCCTCAGCATCAATAATTTTGCTGACCCCAACCTTATTTATCCCGGACAGGTAATTACCCTCCCCGTTACTGGTGGCGAAAGCGCTTCCAATGCAGGGGTAAGTGTTCCTGTTTCTGCTACAGCTTCTCGGAGCGGGAACTATTCTGCAACGGATCTTGATCTTTTTGCCCGCCTCGTTCATGCTGAAGCCGGCGGTGAGCCGTATATTGGACAAGTTGCTGTTGCTGCAACAATTTTGAACCGTGTGGCCAGCCCGCGCTTCCCCAATACCCTTCGTGGTGTTATTTTGCAGTTAGAAAACGGTTATTACCAGTATTCACCTGTTCTCGATGGCCGTATAAATATACCGGCAAATGATTCAGCCTGGCGGGCGGTGCACGATGCGCTGAATGGACAAGATCCTTCCCTGGGCGCTACTGGTTTTTATAATCCCAGGAAAACAAGTAACCAGTGGGTCCGCCAGCAGCCGGTAACAACAGTGATCGGCAACCATGTTTTCTTCCGCTAAGATC
>JAAZDR010000235.1 GCA_012512705.1 Bacillota bacterium | reverse complement strand
TTACGCCTTCTTATATGGAGGCCCGATTTAGTGTTGGACTGCCGGCACGGGGGCGCACTGTCCTCGGTCGTCAGGCGATAGAGATGCTCTGTGTAGAACTGCCAAAGGTAGCTGAGCGTTCACTTTTTTATAATACCCTTGATAAAAAGCAACTTAGGCGGCACATTGAGGTGTCAGAGGATCAGGATTATTTAAGGGGACAGCTTTCCAGACATCGCCTAGTAGCTTTTATCGGAAACGGTGCTGTTTTGCCACGTCGTAGTGGTGTGAGCGATCGGCCTTTGAGCGGTGAGAAAGCAGTTCCGTTTAAGGCACCGGTGACCTTAGAAGTTGAGTTTACACTTCCTAATGCTGGTAAAGTGCGTGGTATGGGGATCCCTGAAGGGGTAACTTTAATTGTTGGCGGCGGTTATCACGGGAAATCAACCCTTTTACGTGCTGTAGAAAGAGGAGTTTATAATCATCTTCCCGGTGACGGACGCGAATACGTGGTTACCCTTGCCGATGCCGTAAAGATAAGAGCTGAAGATGGACGCCGTGTTGCTGCTGTTGATATTAGTCCATTTATTAATAATCTTCCTTTTAAACAGGACACTACTGCTTTTTCTACTGAAGAAGCGAGCGGTTCAACTTCTCAGGCAGCAAACATTATGGAGTATTTGGAAGCGGGGGCAAAGCTTTTATTGCTAGATGAGGATACCTCAGCGACAAATTTTATGATCCGAGATATGCGGATGCAGGCGCTTGTTGCCAAAGATAAAGAGCCAATAACTCCGTTTATAGACAGGGTTAGGCAATTATATACGACCCATGGGGTTTCAACAATTATCGTTATCGGCGGCTCCGGGGACTACTTTGATATCGCTGATACAGTAATTGTGATGGATGAATACAGGTCTTATGATGTTACACAAAAAGCAAAAAAGATTGCTTCCACTCTTAAAACGCGGCGCAGAAATGAAGCGGGAGCTGCTTTTAGAGAGTTGCCACAGAAGAGACCGCTGAGGCAGGGGCTGGAGGCAATTAAAGGTAAAAAAGTAAAAATTTCGATCAAAGACCAGTATAACATTCAATACGGGAGAACCAGTATTAACCTCTCTTTTGTAGAACAACTCGTTGATGTGAGCCAGACGAGGGCGATCGGTTTGATGCTGCATTATCCCGCCTCTCGTTATTTTGACGGAATACGCACTATTAAGGAAGCTGTGGAACTGCTGTATGCGGATTTGCAAAAAGAAGGTTTGGATATTTTTTCGCCTTTTAAGGGACAGCATCCTGGTGATTATGCCTTGGCCCGCCCCTATGAACTGATTGCTGCTTTAAACAGGTTCCGCACTCTGCAGATCAGATAGAACTTAAGCTTAAGGAGGAAGATGATAACTTGGCGGTTGTTACTCTTGAGCATGTCCGCAAACATCCGAAAGTAAAAACTTTTATAACCAAAGCAAATGAGTATCTCAAGGTGATTGGCTTCACGGAGCACGGTTTTCGTCATACGGAACTTGTAGCGAGGGTTGCACGCAAAATTTTACTGGAGCTTGCTTATAGCGAGCGTGAAGCAGAGCTTGCGGCGATCGCTGGTTATCTCCATGATATCGGTAATGTTATCTGCAGGCCAGACCACGATAAGTCAGGCGCTTTGATTGCTTTAAGTATTCTAGAGGAACTGGGGATGCCCTATGAAGAGATCGCTGATGTAATTGTTGCGATCGGCAACCATGATGAGCAGCAGGGTATGGCGGTAAATAGTGTGTCAGCGGCACTGATTTTGGCGGACAAATCTGACGTCCATCGCGGTAGGGTACGTAATCCCGATTTCTCCACTTTTGATATTCATGACCGAGTTAATTATGCAGTTAAGGAATCGGTTTTAAATATTAATGCTGAAGAGAGGGTAATTACCCTCGAACTAAAGATCGATACACGGATAAGCCAGGTTATGGAGTACTTTGAGATCTTTTTATCGCGCATGATCATGTGTCGTCGCGCGGCATCATTTTTAGATGCACGTTTTGGCCTGGTGATTAATGGCGCCGTTTTATTATGAAGGAGGAAAAGGCATGGAGAAAATTAGATGGAGGAGTGCGCTGACATTTATCGTTGTCGCAGTCATCTTGCTGACGGGTGCTCTTTTTGGCTATCGCTATGTCAGGGAAAACATTAATTATGGTCTGGATATTAACGGCGGTGTCTACGTCCTGCTGGAAGCTACGGAAACAGGGGAGGAGACACTTGATAGAGATGCAATAGAGCGGGCGATTGCAATTATCCGTTCGCGTGTCGATGAGCTTGGTGTAACTGAGCCGGTAATCCAGCCTGAGGGAGAACGTCGTATCCGCATTGAACTTCCTGGGATCGAAGATCAGGGCCGTGCCTTAGAAATTATTGGGCGCACGGCAAGGCTCAGTTTTGTTGGCCCTGACGGGGAGGAGATTTTAACGGGGGCTAATCTGGTAGATGCCTATTTTGCTCGCAATCCAGCACATTTTAACGAGCCGATTGTTGTTTTAGAGTTTGACGATCAAGGGGCGCAGCTCTTTGCTGCGGCCACAGAAGAGTTTTTGGGTGAAGTGATCTATATTTATTTAGATGATGAGGAGATCTCTGCTCCTAAGGTGAGGAATGTAATCCCCAGTGGCGAGGCAATTATCACAAATTTGTCTGCGGAGGAGGCGCAAGATTTGGCTTTGCTGCTGCGTTCCGGAGCCCTTCCTGTGGATCTGCAGGTGCTGGAAACCCGTGCGATCAGTCCAACACTTGGTGAGCGTTCGCTGGAGATCAGCATTGCCGCCGGCGCTGTTGGCCTAGCACTTATAATTTTATTTATGTTCGCGTTTTATCGCCTTGCCGGACTGGTTGCTAATATCAGCCTTTTTGTTTATTTCGTATTGGTTCTGGGGATCATGAGTGCCTTGGATGCTACGCTTACTCTCCCTGGAACAGCGGCCTTGATTCTTTCGATCGGAATGGCTGTTGATGCTAATATTATTATCTTTGAACGGATCAAGGAGGAATACCGTAAAGGGCGCGCGTTGCGCACCGCTATTGATGCCGGATTCAGCAGGGCTTTTCGTACAATTTTGGATGCTAATGTTACTACGCTGATTGCTGCTGTCGTTCTCTTTTATTTTACAACGGGTCCGGTTCGGGGGTTTGCTGTAACTTTATTTATAGGGATCTTAACAAGTATGTTTACGGCAATTATCTTAACAAGGTTTTTGCTTCGCCAAGCTGTCGTTGGTCGTTTGATTAAGAGCGGTGCTCATCTTGGTGTTAGGGGGTAGAAAATTGAATTTTGACTACATTGGGTTTCGGCGATGGTCATTTGCGTTGTCAGGACTTTTAATTATACTCAGCATTATTTCTTTGCTATTCAGTGGGTTAAATTTGGGGGTTGATTTTGCGGGGGGAACGATCATCCAGCTGCGCCTTCCCGAAGACTTTGATATGGAGGAGGTACGTGAGGTTCTCGCCCCTTTCAATCTAGATGGAGCAGCGCTGCAGCGTGTTGGCGGAGAAGCCGGCGACGAAGTGGTGATCCGGACGGTTCCGCTCACTGAGGAAGAGAGGAAAAATGTTTTAGAGGCTTTCGCTGAACACTGGAAGCTGAAAAATGAAGATATCCTTCAGGCGGATAATGTCGGAGCAACAGTTGGCAGGGAGTTGACGCATCAAGCTTTTTGGGCCCTTGCCTTGGCAACAGTAGCAATGATTCTATATATTACGCTGCGGTTTGAGTTTAAATTTGCTATTGCCACCATTGCCGCGTTACTGCATGATGTGCTGATCGTCCTTGGTTTTTTCTCATTACTGCAGTTAGAGGTCAACAGTCCCTTTTTGGTAGCGATTCTTGTCATTGTTGGTTACTCGGTAAATGATACAATTGTGATTATTGATCGAATCCGAGAGAATTTAAAATATAAAAAGGAAAAAGAATATGCAGGGGTTGTAAACGAGAGCATCGGACAGAGCATTGTCCGTTGTCTTAACACTTCCCTGACAACCTTTTTCGTGTTGGTTGCTCTTTTTGTGGGTTTTAACTTTTTTATCGGAGGATTGGCACTGCGTAACTTTGTTATCGCTATGTTAATTGGGGTGATAGTAGGAACTTATTCTTCAATTTTTATTGCTAGTCCCTTGTGGTTTTCCTGGAAACAGTGGGAATTTAACCGTCGTCGGAGTCAACTCAGGCCGGCTCGTCGGCAGTGAAAAATTTAAAGGCGGGATTGCAAATGGGGCTTATACAGTTTGGTATTATAGCTACTCTTTT
>JAAZDR010000021.1 GCA_012512705.1 Bacillota bacterium | reverse complement strand
GTAGTGGCGGTGACTCCAATATCTTCAGCCACCTCAGACGGCTTTTTACCAAGCTCAGTAACAAGTTTGACTGTTTCTTTTTTATAGTCACTGGTAAAACGGTTTTTTGTTGCCATGCTGGACACGCCCTTTCTTGGTTTTATTATAGAACTTTTCCGCGTGTCCGGCAAACTCAGTACAGTCTAAATACCATATATATATACTATGACTTATACGTTTATTAACGGAGGGTTAATAACTGAAAGTTCCTATAATATTTTTTTCAGGATACTCTAACAGTGGAAAATCTACACTTATTTGTAGGCTGATTGAAAGATTTCAAACAAAAGGCTATCGCATTGCGGCAGTAAAACATTGTCGCCATGGGATTTCTTCAGGGGAAGATGAAGTGAAGGATACAGGCAGATTTCGCTCAAGCGGTGCTAGGCTTTCTATTACTATTACTCCTAATGAGATAGTATTAAAAGGAAAACCAGTGGTCGGCAACTCTTTAAGTGAGCTATTCTATCTATACAAGACTGTTGATTTTGTGTTTGTCGAGGGTTTCAAAGATTTCTGTGGCCCGAGAATTGGGGTTTGCTCTTTCGATCCAAAAGACGAATTATTGCCACCAGGAGATTATCTTGCAATAGTTGGGGATTTTCTGCCTCCAGGTTATGCTGATACGGTTTTTTTTAATCGTGAGCAGATAAGGGAGATTGCAGATTTTATTGAGAACTATTTTTTAAACAGTTATAGATTTTGAGGGTAAAATAAGGATTGAAAGCAGGAGGGTATAAATTGGCTAATCGAGATGCTCCTAAATCAGTAATTAAGCGTTTACCAGTTTATTTGCGCATTCTTGATAATTTAATCCGTCGCGATATTGAGATCATTTCTTCGCGTGAACTAAGTGAAGAAACCGGCTTTACTGCAGAACAGATTCGAAAAGATCTTGCCTATTTTGGCGCATTTGGGACAAGAGGTGCCGGTTATAATGCCAATTTTTTGCGAGAAAAGATTTTAAAAATTATTGGCTTGCATAAAAAGACCAGCGTCATCGTGGTCGGTGCAGGACATCTGGGCAAAGCTTTGACACGCTATAATATGATCAAAAATCCCTATGTAGAGATAGTTGGTATTTTTGATAACGATCCAGCGATCATAGGGGAGAGTCTAAATTCGTTAACGGTCAAAGACGTTAATGATATGCCGGAGATTATAAAAAAACAGAAAATAAAGGTTGGTATAGTTACAGTTCCGGAGGAACACGCCCAATCAGTTGTTGATAGCATGGTAAAAAGCGGTATTAAAGCGATTCTTAATTTTGCTCCTACAAAGCTGGACGTTCCTGAAGGTGTTCAAGTGCATAATGCTGATCTTACAATTGAACTACAGAGTCTAATCTATTATGCTTCAACAGCAGAAGATTAGGAAGAATATTATTTTTGGTTAGTTGCCAAAGTAAATTTTTTTAAATGAGTTGGGTGTTGACTTTTGATTAACGTTTGTGTATACTATGATAGTGTATGGAGCTGTAGTGTAGCGGTTAACATGCCGGCCTGTCACGCCGGAGATCGCGGGTTCAATTCCCGTCAGCTCCGCCAAGCCGAGATAGCTCAGTTGGTAGAGCAGAGGACTGAAAATCCTCGTGTCCCCAGTTCAATTCTGGGTCTCGGCACCAAGACGGGCGGAAGT
>JAAZDR010000234.1 GCA_012512705.1 Bacillota bacterium | reverse complement strand
CAAAAGAATGGCCGTTCCAGCAGGACCATACCCTTCATAGATTACTTGTTCAAAATCAACACCCTTGATTTCCCCGGTACCTCTTTTGATGGCACGGTTGATGTTTTCATTAGGCATATTCGCCTCCCTTGCCTTCTGAACAGCAAGGCGCAGACTAAAATTAGAATCTATATCGCCTCCACCCTCACGGGCAGCTACAGTTATTTCACGCGAAATCTTAGTAAATAACTTTCCTTTTTGTTGATCTTGACGAGCTTTCCTGTGTTTTATATTCGTCCATTTAGAATGTCCGGCCATCTTCTTCACCCCCGTCGATAATAAAGCTACTGTTCTCAGCGCTAGTAAGGAAAATAAAAAAACTAAAAATCAAGAGCAATAGATAAGGCTTTTTATATATCAAATAATAGAAATCGAATCTCCTACTTTTACCAACCCTCCGGAAATTACTTTAGCAAAAATGCCCTCTCGAGGCATTATACAGTCACCTGTGCGGTAGTAAACTGCACATTTGCTGTGACACTTTTTCCCAATTTGTGTAACTTCGAGTTCTGTCTCGCCCACTTTTAAGCGCGCTCCTAGTGGTAAAGATGTTAGGTCTATACCTTCAGTGGTCAGGTTTTCCGCAAAATCACCGGGCGAAACTTTTAAGCCTTTTTCTAACATTTTATTTATGCTTTCTACCGCTAAAAGACTTACCTGACGATGCCAATCTCCAGCATGAGCATCATCGACAAGACCGTGATTTTCCTTAAATAGGCCTTTCTCAATATTTTTTTTGGGAACCCCTTTTTTTTCACTAATTGAAATGGCGACGATCTTTCCCTGTTTCCCATCCATACGAAATTACCCCCCAATCTCATTCATCTTCCTATTACCTTTAAACTGTCTTGCCCGGTCTTTAGAAGCAGTGGCAACTAGACGAGGATCTGGCTTTACCTTTAAAGCTGCTAAAATTTTTTTTATAAGTAATTCCTTGTAATTCGTTGCTTTTAAAGCTGGAACAAGGTCTATCTCTTTTTCTGAAAACAAGCAGGGTTTTAGCTTCCCATCGCAGGTAACCCGTAGACGATTGCAGTTCTTACAAAAATGTCGGCTAAGCGGAGTAATCAAACCAATTTTACCCTTGCCTCCCTGTAGGCGAAAATAGCGAGCAGGCCCCCCGCCATTTTCACTTTCTGCAGGAACAAAGTGTGAAATTTTTGAGCAAACCTCAACTACCTTGTCCAGAGAAAGAAAATGACTATCCCATTGTTCGGATTTGCCGCCGATTGGCATATATTCAATAAAGCGAACATGAAGCTCTCTGTCTAAAGTTAAGCGTGCGAAATCAGCAATCTCATGGTCATTAATACCTTTTAATAAAACTACATTAATTTTTAAAGGTGTAAGGCCTGCATCTAAAGCAGCATCAATTCCTTCTAAAACATATTTTAGCGCTCCGCCATTGGTTATCTGTTTGAAATTAAGCTCCTGCAAAGAATCTAGGCTAATATTTACACGCTTAAGACCAGCCTTTTTCAACTGATAAGCATACTGGGGAAGCAAAATAGCATTGGTCGTCATAGAGATATCCCTTATCTTTGGGATTGAAGCAATTTCGTGCACGAGTGCAATGATTTCTGGGTACAGCAGAGGCTCTCCACCGGTCAGACGCACTTTTGTAATTCCAATATCTGCAGCTGTTTTTATAATTCTCACAAAATCCTGCTTGGCCAGCTCTTTCTTTTGCCTTTTAAAACAAGTTGAAGGATCATTACGACAATAAAAACAATTCAAGTTACAGCGATCGGTAACTGAAAGTCGCAAATAGTTTACACGACGGCCCGCTGGATCAATTAACTCTCTATTGGGCAATTTCTGCTCCTCCTCGCATCTTCTTACAATGCTGCTCCCTCCTTAGACTTCTTATATTATATCTTAAATTAAATTATAAATAAAGGGAAAATGCAAGCTCCCCGGTCGTGGTAATTCCAAGCAACCGGGGAGCTTTTTAAGGTTAGGATTAATTTTAAAACATATTTACTGGCGGGGTCCTACTCTTCCGGGGGCTTTAGCCCCGAGT
>JAAZDR010000233.1 GCA_012512705.1 Bacillota bacterium | reverse complement strand
ATCCTGAGGATTCTCGATCATCAAATGCAGATCGAAAAAAAGTTTTGTTTTCGATCTTAAAGATTTTATAAGCGCTGGACCGAAAGATATATTTGGGACAAAATGCCCGTCCATAATATCCAAATGCAGCCAATCAGCACCTGCTGCCTCCACAGCAGATATCTCCCGCTCTAAACAGCTAAAATCAGCTGCCAACAACGAAGGGGCTATTTTTACCACTGATTTAATCTCCTTTCCCTGTCAGCTCCCTTTTCTTTCTTATTTTCCTGATCTCCTCTAAAAACAAAAGGTAGCGTTTATAGCGTGCAGGGGAAAACTCTTCATCTTCTACAGCTTTTTTAATACTACAACCAGATTCTTGTTCATGCAGGCAGTTACGAAAACGACAGCGACCACGTCTTCTTAAAATTTCCGGAAATAAATCGCCCAGCTCTTCAACAGTAATTTCCTCTAAGTTTAAACGTGTGAATCCGGGTGTATCGACCACAAAACTGCCGTCTCCGAGGGATAGTAGCTCTACATGTCTAGTTGTATGTCTGCCTCGCCTTCCTTTTCTACTCACATCACCCGTCCTTAAATTTGCACCGGGACTTAGTTTGTTCAGCAGTGTAGACTTACCTGCTCCGGAAGGACCGGCAAATACAGAAATATTATTTTTTAGGGCGCTGCGCAATCTGTCAAGCCCCTTTTCCCTAGTAGCGCTGGTAAAAATCACTGGATAAAGGGCTTTTCGATAGGGTTCGAGCTCTCTTTGAATCACATTTTGCTCGACTAAATCTATTTTATTAATACAGATCAGGGAGCGCAGATCATTTTTTTCTGCACAAACCAATAAGCGATCTAGAAGATGGTAATCGAGTTGTGGTCTACTAGCAGAAAGTACGGCAACCAGTTGACTTACATTGGCGACAGGAGGTCTATTAATATAATTTGTCCGTGGCAAAATATCTTCAATAACGCCTTCATTTCCCTGCAAAGGCCTTATTTTTACCAAATCGCCCACGAGCAGGTTTATCCCTTCCTTTTTAAACCTACCCCGTGCACGACAGAAAAAATTCCCTTCAACGGTCCAAACATGGTAGAAGCCACTGGTTGCCTTGATAATTCTCCCCTGCAGTAAACAACCCTCCTTAATTAATTACTCAAGATCAAAATGAAACTCTTCACGTTCATTTTCAAAATCAATATCCACTTCTTCGTCATCTTCATCGTCATCGGGCCGCTCCTCTTCAATAAGAGCCGGATCCGGACCATCGCTCACTGTGAGATCCACAGGATCACCGGCCTGGACCATTTCGTTCGGTTGCGGATACTGATCAATAACAACTCCCTCAGGGTATTCCTGCGAATATTCCCTATCAATATAACGGACCTCAAGGTTGTAAAGTTTCAACCATTCTCGCACATCATCAAGATTTTTGCCAACAAAATTGTTTATACGGAATGGCTCGCTTCCCTTACTTATAAAAACTTCTATTGTTTCTCCTTTTATCAATTTAAAGTCTTTGCCTGGGTCTTGCCTGATAACAAACCCCGCAGGAACAGTATCACTGTATTCTTCATGAAAGACGTATTCAAATCCAGCATCCTCTAATATAAGTGAAGCCTCCAAGCGGGGACGGTTGACAAGATCAGGAACTGGTATCAGCTCTGGGCCAATACTTAAAGTGAGCTCAACGACCCTGCCTTGCCGCACTGTTTTCCCCCCCTCAGGGTTTTGGGATACAACGTGGCCAGCGGGGACCTGTTCATCATAGACCTCTGAAACGATTTCGTATTCAAGTTCAGCTTCAGCTAACGCAATTTCTGCTTCTTTGAGACTTTTCCCTTCCACCAAAGGAACCTCAACTTCTGGAACATCCATAAAATCCCGAAAAGCATGAACTGCCGCTGTTAATAAACCGATAAAAACAATGAAAATTAAAACCAGTATAACAATCTTATTCCATGCAGGTTTCCCTTTCTTCCTTTTAATTTTTTCCTTCCCCCCTCTGACCGGCCTCATTTCCATTGTCGGTATTTCATCACTGGAGCCGCTGCTGTTAACTACGGCCCTTACCACACCCTCATTTTGCCATGAAACCAAGTCTTCCAGGAGCTCCTTTGCATTGCTGTAGCGCTCTTCCGGTGACTTCTGAACGGCCTTCATCACTATTCTTTCAACAGGTTCAGGGAGATCAACTATTTGACTGGGAGAAATTATATCATCCTGTAGGTGTTTTAAGGCGATAGAAATCGGGCTTTCACCGGAAAATGGCACACGACCTGTAAGCATCTCATATAAAACTATGCCTAAAGAATAAATATCAGATTGCTCTCCAACATGTGACCCACGCGCCTGTTCCGGGGAAAAATAATGAACAGTACCAAGGATAGAATTTCCGTAGGTTACTGTCGCAGAACTGGCGGCGCGAGCAATACCAAAGTCAGTTACTTTTACACATCCATTACGCGTGATCAATATGTTTGGTGGTTTTATATCGCGATGGATAACATTGTGCTGGTGCGCATGAACAAGAGCTTCACAGATTTGTCGCGTAATTTCTACCGCTTCTGATACAGGAAGTCTGCCCCGTTCAGAGAGGTAACTTTTGAGTGTTTGTCCGTCAATATATTCCATAACAATATAGTAGATATCTGACTCTTGTCCCACATCATAAATATTGACAATATGAGGATGAGAAAGACTTGCAGCTGCTTGCGCTTCCCGACGGAAACGTCGGACGAATTCTTGATCTTCTGTTAGCTGTTCTCGTAAGACCTTAATTGATACATATCGGTTTAAGAGGGTATCAAGACCTTTGTATACCTTGGCCATGCCCCCTTGCCCAATCTTTGCTAAAACCTTGTAGCGCCCATCAAGAAGTTTCCCTATCAGCATCTTTGACGCTACCCCCCAGTCTGCTGACCAGAGCAACAGTTATATTATCATAACCGCCTCTCTGGTTAGCTAGATCTATTAAAAAATCAACTGCAAGGTGAGGATTTTCACTTTTTACTATAATCGCCCGGTGCAGCTCTTCTGGTTCTACCAGTGAAGTCAAACCATCAGTACATAAAAGCAAATGATCCTCTTCGCTAATAGAGTAATGGTAGACATCCGGTTCCGGTAAACGGCTTGTGCCTAAAGCTCGTGTTAGTATATGGCGCTGAGGGTGATTGGCTGCTTCTTCTTTGTTAATCTGTCCATTTTTAACCAATTCGACGACCAAAGAATGATCTTCAGTAAGCTGACGTATCTGTGTTTTATTAATAAGGTAGGCCCTACTGTCTCCAATAT
>JAAZDR010000232.1 GCA_012512705.1 Bacillota bacterium | reverse complement strand
GAACTATAATGAGTTTAACCTTGAAGAAATAAAGCTTGAAGAGAGAATCGATCCGCGGGCAGCAGAGGAGGAAATCGCCTTTCTTAATGAAGAGATCAATGAATTAGGCGAAGTAAACCTCGGTGCAATCGAAGAATATTCCCGCCTTAAAGAGCGTATCCATTTCTTAACAGTACAGCAGGATGATCTGCGAGAAGGTGAAAATGAGCTGCAAAAAGTGATCAAAGAGATCGACACTCAGATGGAGAAAAGGTTTAAAGAAACTTTTGATGCAATCAACGAACATTTTCAAGAGATATTCGCTGAACTTTTTGATGGTGGCAGGGCTTACCTAAAACTAAAAGATGAGGCTAATCCACTGGAATCAGGGATAGAGATCATTGCTCAGCCTCCCGGCAAAAAGCTGCAAAACATTACACTTTTATCTTCTGGTGAAAAAGCACTAACCGCAATCGTTCTTTTGTTCGCCGTATTACGCCAGAACCCGGCTCCTTTTTGTATTCTTGATGAAATTGACACATCACTTGATGAACAAAACCTGAACAAGTTTACCAACTACCTGAAAAAGTCTCCTCAAACGCAGTTTATTTTAATTACACACAGGCAGCAGACCTTGGAAAAGGCTGATACTCTTTATGGAGTTACGATGGAGGAATCAGGTGTATCAAAGCTGGTTTCGGTTAAATTGGAGGAGAAAGTAGGATAATAATTATTAACGTATAAAAAGGAGCGAGCTTATGAGTATTTTAAATCGCTTAAAAATTGGTTTGCAGAAAACGCGTTTTAATTTTATGGGTAAGGTGGAACAGCTCTTCTATAGAGACGCGATTGATGAAGAGTTTTATGAAGAACTGGAAGAGCTATTGATCAGCGGAGATATCGGTATAAAAAGCACGATGGAAATCTGTGATCAGCTTAGACAGGGAGCCCGTGAGAAAAAAATCAGAGAGCCTCAGGAACTAAAAGAATATTTGAAAAAACTGCTGCTCGAGAGTCTGAACACAGGAAGCTCTGCGCTGGCTACAAGCACTGATGGGCCTACGGTTATCCTTGTTCTTGGTGTTAACGGTGCTGGTAAAACAACAACAATCGGCAAACTTGCCCACAGCTACGTGCAGAAAGGGCATAAGGTGCTTCTTGCCGCCGGCGATACTTTTCGTGCAGCAGCAATATACCAATTAGAGATCTGGGCTGCAAGAGCGGGCGCCGATCTGATTAAACACCAACCAGGCGCTGACCCCTCCGCTGTTTTTTATGATGCCATAAATGCTGCCCGGGCTCGCGGCGCAGATATTGTTTTAGGTGATACTGCCGGCAGACTGCAGACAAAAGTTAACTTGATGGAAGAACTAAAAAAAATCCATCGGGTTCTCCAAAAAAGTCTCCCGGGAGCACCGCATGAGGTTCTTCTTGTGATCGATGCCACAACTGGCCAGAACGGTATTAGTCAGGCCAAGTTGTTCCACGAAGCTGTTCCGCTGACAGGGCTTGTGCTTACAAAACTTGATGGGACTGCTAAAGGAGGAATCATTATCGCGATCAAAAGAGAATTGGGGCTCCCGGTAAAATTAATCGGTGTGGGTGAAGGAATTGAAGATCTACAGCCATTTGAGCCGCAGTCTTTTATCGAAGCACTATTTTCCCTTGACAAAGAGCAGAATACTAAATAAAATAAGTGTTAAGTAATATCGCTTGACAGGCGTGATCTGATTGTTGGAAAAAGTGCATCGCATAAACCTGCTGTGTGATTTTTATGGGCAGCTTTTGACTAAAAGACAACGAGAAATACTGGAGCTCTACTACAAACACGATCTCTCATTCGGTGAAATTGCTGAGGAGTATAATATCAGTAGACAGGGCGCTTATGATCTAGTTAATCGTGCTGTAAATTGCCTGGAAAGACTGGAAAAAAAGTTAAAGCTGTTCCGCCGCTTTCAATACCAGCAGAAAAAACTTCAGGAAGCCTTATCAATTTTAGAAAATGAAAAGATTAACCCCGAAGAGCATGAAACGTTAAAAAAAATTATTGTTCAGCTGCTTACTGACCAGGAATTTGACGATAACGAAGGGGTGTAACTTATGTTTCCCGCTCTAAGTGAAAAGCTGCAGTCTGCCTTGCGTAATCTGCGCAGCAAGGGCAAACTAACAGAGAAAGATGTCACTGCTGCCTTGCGTGAAGTTCGCCTTGCCCTCCTTGATGCAGACGTTAATTATAAAGTGGTTAAAGATTTTATTAATAAGGTCAAAGAGCGCAGTATAGGTGAGGAGGTAATGAAGAGCCTTACTCCCGGACAGCAAGTGGTTAAGATTGTTAATGAAGAAATGACACAGCTGATGGGCGGCTTTAACGATAAGTTGAAGATCTCTTCCAAGCTCCCTACTGTGGTGATGCTGGTTGGGCTGCAGGGCTCAGGAAAGACAACGACAGCAGTAAAGCTGGCTAAATACCTGCAGAAAAACGGTCATACTCCTTTAATTGCTGCTTGTGATATCTATCGTCCAGCAGCAATAAAGCAGCTAGAAGTTCTTGGCCGGGAAAATGAACTGCCGATTTTCAGTATGGGGGAGCAGGAACCTGTAAATATTGCCAAAGGAGCCCTCAAGGAAGCCCGCAAAAAAGGTGCAGATTTTCTTCTTCTTGATACAGCGGGCAGGCTGCATGTTGATGAACAATTGATGGAAGAGCTGGCGAATATAAAGCGTCATATTCAGCCCACAGAAATTTTACTTGTAGTTGATGCAATGACCGGGCAGGATGCTGTGAATGTCGCCGAAAGTTTCCACCAGCAGTTAACTTTGACAGGAGTTATTCTTACAAAACTCGATGGCGATTCACGTGGTGGTGCTGCTCTTTCTGTCAAAGCGGTTACAGGCTGCCCCATCAAATTTGTCGGTTTAGGTGAAAAAGTTACCGCATTTGAACCGTTTCATCCGGATCGTATGGCTTCACGAATTTTAGGGATGGGTGATATCCTTTCCCTCATAGAAAAAGCGGAAGCCTCTTTAGACAAAGAAAAAGGGCGCGAATTGGAAAAAAAACTGCGCAACGAACAGTTTACTTTTGAAGATTTTTTAGATCAGCTCCAACAGATAAAAAAGATAGGCCCTCTGGAGCAGATTATGGAGATGCTCCCCGGAGTTGGGGGGGTATCTAAACAACTAAAGAAACTGAGTGTTGATGAGAAACAGCTTGTACACGTCGAAGCGATCATCAACTCCATGACCAAAGAAGAGAGACTGAAACCGGAAATTATTAACAGCAGCAGAAGAAAGCGTATCGCCCGCGGCAGCGGAACGAGTGTTCAGAATGTAAACCAACTCTTAAAACAATTCGGGCAGATGAAAAAGATGTTTAAGCAAATGAGTAGAAACAAAGGCAAGTTTTTGAGAGGAAGACGAGGGTTTTTCCCTTAAATTATCACATATCTTCTTCAATCACTAAAACAGGAGGTGAAAATCGCAATGGCAGTACGTATTAGGCTTAAAAGGATGGGGAGTAAAAAAAATCCTTTTTACCGGATAGTTGTCGCCGATTCCCGCTCACCGCGTGATGGGCGTTTTATTGAAGAGATCGGCTACTATAACCCTACAACAGATCCGATAACTCTCAATGTAGATGCGGAAAAGGCCAAAAGTTGGCTGAGCAAAGGTGCGAAGCCCTCTGCTACTGTAAACGCTTTGTTTAACAAAGCCGAGTTAAATAAAT
>JAAZDR010000231.1 GCA_012512705.1 Bacillota bacterium | reverse complement strand
GGAGATATGTCTGCTTCCCTGGTTGTTGCTAAAAATTTGAAAAAGTGGTACCAGATGGTCGAAGTAACCATCCACGCCCTGAAAGGAGTGGATTTTACCCTCTATGATCAAGAGCTTGTTGTAGTCCTTGGAACTAGTGGTTCAGGGAAGAGCACGCTGTTAAATATCCGGCCTTGTTGTTTTTACAGCTTTTTCCATATTGAGCGATAATTTAAACCTTTCCAGGAATAATTTTTATAAGGAACAAAATTTTGCCCATGGTTTTGTGGAACTGCTAGCAATGCCCGAGCGTAATTTGGAAAAGCTTTCACAGTTGCAGGGGATAAAAGAGATCAATGGCCGGATTGTGGAGGAAGTGCGGGTGAATATTCCTGGTTTTGAGGAGAATGTCTGCCTGAAGTTGGTTTCTATAGAACTCTCGCGGGAGCGAAGGATTAACGAGCCGAAGCTATTACAGGGGGAAGCCCTTGGAGGAAAAGACTTAAGCATCTGGATTGATAACCAGTGAGGTAGAGTTTTTTGGTGAGGTAACGGAAATTTCGCCTTATGCACAGGAGAGCCTTTCCGCATTGGGGCTAGAAGAGGAGCGGGTAAAGGTGACGATTACACCGGAGCTACCCGAAAGGCTCATAATTGGTTCTAGGTATAAGGTAGAGGTGGAATTTATGGTGAACGAGCTCCTTGATGTCATTGTTATACCCCAAACCGCCCTTTTTAGATATGAAGGAGAGGATGCCTTGTTTGTGGTAAAAGGAAACCGCGCCAGGGTGCGGAAAGTGACTACGGGAGCAGAAACAAGGAAAGAGGTAGTGATTACAAGTAGGCTGGAGGAAGGAGACCTAGTAGTCCTCGATCCCCGGCTCGATGGCATCGATGAGGGCAGCAGAGTTTCCCCCACGATTATCAACTAACTAGGGATTACATTTCCATCTCTAGGTTAACGGTTAAACATATTGACCTCCCTGCAACGAAAAATCTTTTTCTTCTTCTAGGGAACTTTTTTGCTACCTTTGTCGTCTTAAGAAGTAGAAATACTTTAAAATGGGGGGTGTTCGGATGAGGCGCCATTTTTGGCTGCTCATTCTCGTTGTCTTTATCGGATTTAGTTTGTTTTTTTCTGGGTGTATAACACCTGTTGTAGGAGGTGAACACGAGATCCCTAAACCAGATGAAGATATTTTGGAAGCTTTCGATCAGGGCCTTGCTACTTCCACTAATATCTTTGGGATTAAGATCTTTAATAAACTCCTGGAGGAAGAAGAAAATCTTTTCATTTCGCCGACCAGCATTGCTACGGCGTTAAGCATGACCTATAACGGCGCACGTGGTGAGACCAGGGAAGCGATTGCTAAAGTGCTAGAAGTTGAAGGCGTAGATCCGGAGAGGCTGAACGAGAACAACCAGGCCCTGCTTTACCTGCTGCAGGAAGCTGATCCTTCGGTCAAGCTGGCGATCGCTAATTCATTGTGGATGCGTGAAGGGGTAGAGTTTGACCCTGATTTTGTGGAGCGAAATGAGATCTACTATAACGCCTCGATAAAAGAGCTGGATTTCAATACCCCTGAGGCGGTCGAAGCAATTAACAGCTGGGTCTATGATCGTACAGAAGGTCTGATTGAAGATATTGTCGAACATCCTATTGATCCGAATACGATACTTTTTTTAATTAATGCCATCTATTTTCAGGGTGATTGGAGTACGCCGTTTGAAGAAGAGGATACACGGGATGACACCTTCTTCCTTCCGGAAGGAGATCTAGCGACCGTTCCTTTTATGCACCGGCGGGGGGAATTTGATTACTATGAAGAAGAAGGTTTCCAGGCTGTCCGTCTGCCGTACGGTGAGGAAGAAAGATTGGCGATGTACGTTTTTCTACCATCGGTAGAATCCGGTCTTCAGGAATTTGTGCAGGGTTTTGATATGGAGCACTGGCAGAAATGGCGCAAAGGTTTCCAACCGGAAGAAGGGGCCCTTTACCTTCCACGTTTCTCCATGGATTATGAGAAGTCTTTAAGGGATGTGCTCAAAGAGTTGGGAATGGAAGAATCCTTTGATGCAAACAAGGCTGATTTCTTTGATATGGTTTCCTGGGAGGGAGAGCCGCGGCTTTTTATTAGCGAGGTAAAACACAAATCCTATATTGACGTTGATGAAAAGGGAACGGAAGCAGCCGCGGTGACTTCGGTGGAAATTGAGACGGAAAGCGCGCCTGCATTCGTTTTTGAGATGCAGGTAAACCGTCCCTTCTTCTTTCTTATCCATGATCAGGGAAGCGAGGCAATCCTGTTTATGGGGGCTGTTTACAACCCGGCAGAAGAACGATCATAAAAAAGTAAAATGAAATTAAGTCTAAAGAATAACATAAAAGTTTTTTAATTTTTTATCAGGGGTACAAATTTGTATCCCCTTTTTATTTAGGGAGATTTCGCTTGTTTAATCTATGGTTAGTGAGGATTATAGATAAGGAAAAGGATTTCCAGAGCAAGTAATCGAAAGTAATAACTACGTTTAGAGTGAGAAACACAACGCAAGCGCAACGGCAACCAGGTGGATTTGAGTAGATGCTTTCTTAACTTCCAGTAAAACAATGGGCTAGGAAATGAGGCGCCGATAATGCCGAGCACTAGAATAAAAAAAATGGTAGATTCTTTGGGAAAACACCGACAGGTTAGTTCGCAAAAGACTTTTAAAAAACAAGAGGCTATATATGCAGAACCTGATCCCCCTTTACCGCCGGAAATTGTCCGCTATCTTACTGCACAAGGGTATTTAAAATTGTATAGCCACCAGGTGGAAGTAGTAGAGAAGGCGCGGCAGGATGAAAATATAGTGCTTGTAACCTCCACCGCTTCCGGTAAAACACTTGCCTTTATAATTCCCGCTCTGGAACGCCTCGCTATGAATGCGGATGCTACGGCCCTTTTTATATACCCGATGAAAGCTCTGGCCTATGACTG
>JAAZDR010000230.1 GCA_012512705.1 Bacillota bacterium | reverse complement strand
GGGGTCTGGTGGGTCCCCGGCTATATAGCTGCCTTGGCAGCTATATTTTTAATCACGAAACTGACTAAAGCTGAAGAGGCCCGGCGGAAAATCCCCTTTGCTGGTATGGGTGGGGCGCTGATGCTGATCGCTATGTCTGTTCCCTTGGGATTTATACCCCTGCATTTTAGTATGGCAGTGCTCACCGGGATCGTTGTCGGACCCGGTCTTGGTTTTATCATCGTCTTTGTTGTCAATCTCATACTGGCTTTTTTAGGTCACGGCGGGTTCACTGTTGTCGGCTTAAATACACTGCTCATGGGGGCGGAGGTTTTTGTCGGCGTAAGCGTTTTCCGTCTCCTTGCGGCGCGCTTTCACCCGGTGCCCCGGGCTGTATTGGCTGCAGCAGCAGCAATATTCGTCTCGGTGGCGTTAATGATCGGGCTGGTTACCGCTGCTGTTGGCCCAGAAGCAGTCTATCACCACGGGCACCATGAGTTTCATTGGTCAGCTTTAACAGGATGGAGTGCGCTTTTTGCTCTTTTGCTTGTGGGCATCGTTCTTGAGGCAGCGGTAACAGGAGCAGTTATCGGCTACATATTAAAAGTTAGGCCGCGATTAATCGAGTCTTCGCAAAGGATAATTTCGAGGAAAGAGGAAGATTATGAAGCTGGCACAGATTGATTACTTAGCAAACTCCGTCCAGGGCCCGCTGCACAAGGTTAATCCCCTTCTTAAGACGGCTCTTTTATTCTTTTTTTTAGCGGCTATCATTGCGGTCAACGAGATCGCAAAACTGCTGTTTGCGCTTTTGCTGCTCTGTGTTTTATTCCTGGTCAGCCGGGTGCCCCTGTGGCAGGTAGGACGTCTTGCTCTTTACCCTGCTTTTTTTAGTCTTCTTTTTGCGCTCATAATAGCGCAGGGCTCACCTGCTGCTGGGGCGATGATTGTATTGAAGGCAGTGGGTGCGGCATTGAGCATGCTGCTTCTAATCTCAACCACCTCGTATGTAGAACTTTTTTCTATTTTATCTACATTTTTGCCGGCACTTGTTGTAGATATCTTGGTAGCTACTTACCGCTCTGTCTTTATTTTACTTGAACAGTTCGAAAACTTGTTCAAGTCTGTTCGGCTGCGTGGGGGATATCACCTCTGGCGCGTGGCGATCAATATAAGGAGCATGATCGGAGTTCTCGCTCTCCTGGTTATCCATGCTTTGGAAAGCAGTGAGCGTATGCACCGCATCTATTCCCTGCGCGGGTACAAATGCGCTGGACCTTCAAAGGAAGATTTAGGCGCTTTTAATTATGTCAATAGAGAAGGTGCTGCCGTGAAGCCGCTGGTAAAAGTAAAGTGTTTGAAGCATATCTATCCCGACCAAACAGAGGTCAATATTTGCGGCCTTGATTTTATTGTCAGGGAAGGGGAGCGGGTCGTCATTTTGGGGGCTAATGGAGCGGGCAAGACGACGATCCTTGCGCATATCCTCGGCCTCCTTTCCCCGGTGGAGGGAACAGTGGAGGTTATGGGGCTCAGGCCTGATAAAGACTTCCGTATCCTCCGCAGGTATATCGGGGCGGTTTTTCAGAATGTGGAGGAACAGATCATCGGGCCCCGCGTGTACGATGACCTCGCTTTCACTGCACGCAACGAAGGGATGCCGCCGGAAGAAGTGCACCGTCTGGTGAGCGAGATTGCGCAGAAGCTGGGGATCGAAGGGATTCTGGATAAAATCCCCCATTATTTGAGCAGCGGTCAGAAGAAAAAAGTAGCGCTGGCCGGTGCGCTGATCATGTCGCCAAAGCTCCTGGTATTGGATGAGCCGTTTAACTCCCTGGATCCCTGTTCAAAGAAGGAGATCATTGAGCTGCTTAATGATTTGAATGCCGAAAAAGGAACTTCTCTCGTGATCGCTACCCACGATATGGAGGTGGTCTCTGGGATCGCTGATACCGTTTACCTGCTCTGTGAGGGACAAATAATTGCCCGCGGTTCGCCACAGGAGGTTTTCAGCAGCTTTAAGCAGCTTGAGCAGGCCAAACTGGAACCTCCTCCCCTTCTGCGGCTTTTCAGCAGCCTCAAGGCACAAGGCCTGCCTGTAAGTATTCCGCAAAATGTGGAAGAGGCAGAACAGCAGCTTTTATCACTGTTCTTAAAAGCTGACAGCAGTTAGTTTCACAAGCATTATTTTTTCGCCAGACAGCGGTCGCACAGCCCTCGTAGGTAGAATTCTTTTTCTTCTATGCGGTAGTTTGCCAGTTTTTTACTGTTTATCTCCGGCATGCTCATATTCCCCAGGCACTCTGTTCTACCGCAGCGGTTACAGATAAAGTGCGGGTGGCAGTGTCCCTTAGTGTCGCACGCACAAAGGGCAAATCGCGAGGCGCGATCGCCGCTTTCAATTTTGTGGACAATCCCGGCTTCTTGAAAAGAGGCCAGCGAACGATAGATGCTGGCCTGATTAAAATCGATATCGCTGAGTTTTTCTGCAATTTCCGGGCCGCTTAACGGGGCTTTGGTCTCGAGTAAGAGCGTGAGCAGGGCAATACGACCAGCAGTGCGCTTAAGATTTGCCTTCTGTAGAATTTCTGCCGCTTTTCTTTTGATTTTTCTCACCTTCTTTAAAAATAAAACCCTGTTTATACTATCTTAACATATCTAGTCGGGAACGGATATGCGAAAAGGCTTGATTACCCGCTCGAGAATACCGTTAAGATAGGCGAGGCAGACGCCGTAATTGACCACTGGAACACCGGCATTTTTTACTACGCGCAGCCGCTGCAGAACTGCCGCACGGCTGATCATACAACCTCCGCAGTGGATAACCAGCTGATACTCGTCCAGGTTTTCCGGGAAATCGCCTCCTACAGACCAGCTGAAATCGAGCTTCGCCCCTACCCTTTTTTCCAACAGCCCGGGGATTTTTACGCGCCCGATATCCTCTTCAATCGGCCTGTGGGTGCAGGCTTCAGCAATTAAAATCTTTTCCCCGCCCTGCAGGGTATCAATTTTTTGTGCACCCTCCACAAAGGTCCAGAGATCCCCTTTGTAGCGGGCATAGATTATGGAAAAAGATGTTAACGGAATCGTCTCCGGCACTATAGAAGCGACTGTGTTAAAGACCTGGGAGTCGGTTATCACTAAGGAGGGGGGGGCCTTTAGCCCTTCAAGAGCGGAGGAAAGCTCTTTTTCTGTAACCACAAAGGCCTTGGCCCTCATATCGAGCGCAGCCCGGATTGTCTGCACCTGTGGAAGGATCAGCCGCCCTTTGGGGGCGGCTTTATCAATCGGGCAGACAAGGATTGCCGTCTCCTTTTTCCCCGGCTCAAGCAGTCCGCCGAGCAGTGACTGCGGACGCTGGCTATCGGGGCGGACTTCGATAATAACGTCCTTTAGCCTTTCGATCCCTTCGCCGGTCAGGGCGCTGACAGCGACTGCCGGCAGTTTTTTACGCTTAAACCATGCTTTTAGCTCAGCCACATTGTTTCTAATCTCCGAATCCACAGACTTTTTCTGCTCGTCGGATAAGCGATCGATTTTGTTAATTACAGCGATCAGCGGGATCTGCCGTTCTTTGGCTGTCTGCACAAGCTCTTCTTCCAGTTCGCTAATTTTCGCTTCAGCTTCAATAACCATGAGGATAAGATCAGTGCGTCCGAGGACAGCTCTGCTTTTGGCAATACGCAGCTCCCCCAGCGTCCCTTCGTCATCTAATCCCGCGGTATCGATAAAGAGTACGGGCCCCAATTTCCCCAGCTCCATGGCCTTAACAACCGGATCCGTAGTTGTGCCGGGAATTTCAGAGACCAAGGCCACCTGTTGGCCGGTGAGGGCATTAATGATACTAGATTTGCCTGTGTTGCGCCTTCCGAAGAGGGCGATCTGCAAGCGATCCGCCTGGGGTGTCTTCTGCATCTGTTTCACCATCTTTCCTCTCTAATTATTAACTAAAAGTAGAGATCGCGCACTCCTTTTTTGATCTCCTGCAGCTGCTCTTTAGTCTTTTGGCGTACTTCAGGTTCAGCAATATTTTCGACCTCTTTATTTAGCAGCCCCTCAATGACTTTTTTAGTTTCTTCGCTGGCATAATCTTCAGCGTATTCTGCAAGCGTCAGCAGGGCATTGGGCTGACAGGTGTTGCGAATCCGCCCGCTCTTAGCTAGACGCATAAAACGTTCTCCTGTGCGCTCTGTTCTGTAGCAGGCAGTACAGTAACTGGGAATATAACCGTTTTCACAAAGGCTTCTGATCATTTCGTCAGGGGTGCGGTGGTCACAAACGTCGAACTGCGGCGTATCATCTTGGGCAGCAGCTGTGTTTCTTTTCTCTTTATTCTCCAGCTCTTGGCGGTAGCCGCCGACACCGGTGCAGGAACCAGCACTGATCTGTGAGATGCCATAGTCAATAATCCGGTCGCGAAATTCCGGCCGCTCGCGGGTAGAAAGAATCATCCCGGTATAAGGGACAGCCAAGCGCAAGATAGCAACGATTTTTGCAAAATCCTGGTCAGTGGTCAGATATGGAAAATCGTCAAGGTTGATCCCGCGCGCTGGGCGCAGGCGGGGGACTGAGATCGTGTGCGGCCCAACGCCGAATGCCTGTTCCAGGTGTTCAGCGTGCTGGAGTAGGGCTAAAACCTCGTATTTGTAGTCATAAAGGCCGAAAAGGACGCCGATACCCACATCGTCGATACCGCCCTGCATCGCACGGTCCATCGCCGTTAAATGCCATTCATAATCCGATTTCGGTCCAGCGGGGTGCATCTTTTCATACGTGGGCCGGTGATATGTTTCTTGAAAGAGAATATAGGTACCGATGCCTGCTTCTTTAAGTTTGCGGTAGTTTTTAACGGTAGTGGCGGCAATGTTAACATTGATGCGCCGGATGCGGTTTTTACCCTGACGGACCTCGTAAATCTTCTTTATCGTCTCCAATACATACTCTATGGGGCAATTTTTCGGATCTTCCCCGGCTTCTAAGGCGATACGTTTATGTCCCATGGCTAGCAAAGCTTTTACTTCCTCTTCAATCTCCTTATCATTTAAGCGTTTGCGCGGGAATTTCTCATCGTGATTGTAGCCGCAGTAATAACAGCGGTTGACACAGTAATTACTGATATAGAGCGGGGCAAAGATAACGATACGGCGCCCGTAAATCGCTTCTTTAATTTTATGCGCGCAGCTATAAATTTTTTGTAGGTCTTCTTCTGCTTTAACATTTAAAAGAGATGCTGTTTCTTCATGCGTTAACCCTTTTGCTTGTTGTGCTTTTTCCAGAATTTTATCGACTTCTTCACTGGTGGGACGTCTGCTGTCATGCAGCAGCTCCTTGATTTTTTGGTCATTGATAAATACCATTATCAACAACGTCTCCTTTCAATATATTATAATGGACATTCTGATCTCTGGAATTGTGGTTTCGGGCTGTCCCCGCGGTCTTCTGCCACGGTTCTCCCTAAAGAATGTATCAGCTCTGTAATAGTCTGCCGCACAGATGCTGGTGTTCCGCCAGTGCTGTATTTGTCCGGGTATATTTTATACTTTTCCCTGTGCACCGGGGGAGTAAGGTTGAGCATCAGTACGTTTGCTCCTGCTTTCAGCGCTTTGAGCCATCCCTGGGGGTCGATGCTTCTTATAGCCGTGGTTGCGGGAAGGTGAGCGCACGGTATCAGCAGGCGGGCAGCTGCAAGAGCACGGAGAGTTAAAGAAAGCGTGCCCTGCTTTTTATCTCCCAAAGGAGTTTGGGGATGGGGTATGAAGGGCCCGATCCCGGCCATCTCCACATCTAAGTTCTGCAGTAAGAGCAGATCTTCTGCTAAATCTTCTACCTTTTGGTCTGGAAGTCCGACCATAAATCCAGCCCCTACCTGGTAGCCTAACTGTCGCAGGTGTTCAAGAGTCT
>JAAZDR010000229.1 GCA_012512705.1 Bacillota bacterium | reverse complement strand
ATTTAAGCCTTATTAAATCACAAAGAAAGTAAAAGGGAAGAAAAAAATTCTTTAGGAAAAAGGGAAATACCTTAAAATGTTGAATTTACTAAACAACTCCATTAGTGTAAAAGGTTGAAGGGGGTGCTGGTTTGAGGAAAGGAAATATTGTCGCAGGATTAGATATCGGAACGAGCCAGGTACGCTTAATTGTAGGTGAGCTTGATCCAGATGGGTCGGTCAATATTATCGGGGTAGGGACAAGCCCCTCACCGGGAATGAAGAAAGGAGTTATCGTTGACTTAGATCAAACTGTAGAAGCTATAAACCGTGCAGTAAGTGAGGCTGAACGCATGGTTGGTATGAGCATTGACTCCACTTATGTTGGCCTAGTTGGCACCCAGGTTAATTTAATTAATAATCGCGGTGTTGTTGCGGTAACTGCTGAGGATAAAGAGATTCGGGATGAAGATGTCGAACGAGTACTACAGGCTACGAAAGTTTTGGCATTACCCTCCGATCGAGAGATAATTGATATAATGCCGCGTGAGTTTGTCGTTGACGGGTATGATGGGATTAAAGATCCGGTAGGTATGCTCGGTGTTCGACTTGAGGTAGATGCACTAATTATTACCGGCGCGATAACAGCCTTACGGAATTTAACACGCTGTGTGACACGAGCAGAACTCGAGATTGACGGACTTATACTCAATGCTGTAGCTAGTGCTGAGGTTATTCTTTCATCTGATGAGCGGGAACTTGGTGTCTGTTTGGTAGATATCGGGGCTGGGACAACGGAGATTGCTTTTTTTCGGCAGGGCACATTGCAGGATTTAAGCGTGCTTCCTATTGGCGGCGATCATATTACCAATGATCTTTCAGTCGGCTTGCGTACAACTTTTGATAATGCAGAAGAACTGAAAATTGAACACGGATATGCCCTTTCCTCCATGGCTTTTACAGAGAAAAAGATCCAGATTAAAAGTATTGGCAGAAAAGAGCCGCACTTTATATCGGAAAATGATATCTCCCAATTTATTGAACCGCGCGTGCAAGAGCTTCTACAGTTGGTTGCCAAGGAGATCGATAAAATGTCTGGTGGAGAGTCTCCTCCGGCCGGGGTAGTTTTTACCGGCGGCGTTTCTCTTCTGAATGGCCTGGTAGAAATGGCGGAAGGGATGTTTTCTACTTCTGTAAGAATCTCACAGCCGGATTATATTGGTGTTCAGAGTCCTGCGTATTCAACGGCTGTTGGTCTTATTCGTTATATTCAACGACATGGCGCGGTTAACGTTCAAAAAAAACCCAAAGCACGAGGTGTTTTCCAATCTTTATGGATTCGCGTTCGAAATTGGTTTGTTGAGCTTTTAGATTGAACGTGGGATAAAGGGGAGAACCATTTTGGAATTTGAAATGGAACAGTTTGCTTCCATAAAAGTTATAGGTGTCGGCGGAGGGGGTAACAATGCTGTTAATCGGATGATCGAAGCAGGGTTGAAAGGGGTTGAGTTCATCGCCGTAAATACTGATGCACAGGCGCTTCATTTTGTCAATGCCGACAATAAATTACAGATTGGCAAAAAGCTGACTGGTGGACGTGGAGCAGGTGCTGATCCGGAAATTGGTGCCAAGGCTGCAGAAGAGAGCAGGGAAGAGATACGGAATATTTTAAAAGGCGCTGATATGGTATTTGTTACCGCGGGGATGGGGGGCGGTACAGGTACAGGTGCAGTGCCTATAATCGCTGAAATTTCTAAAAAACTTGGATCTTTGACTGTTGGTGTTGTAACTAAACCGTTCAGCTTTGAAGGAAGAAAGCGGCAGAAACGTGCTGAAGAAGGTATTACTGAATTAAAGAACAAATTGGATACATTAATAGTCATTCCTAATGATCGTATATTACAGGTGATCGATAAGCGAACACCGCTGCTGGAGGCTTTCCGTGTTGCTGATGATGTCCTGCGACAGGGAGTACAGAGTATCTCTGACCTTGTTGCCATCCCGGGACTAATTAATCTTGATTTTGCTGATGTGCAAACAATAATGGCCGAGGCAGGTAACGCTTTAATGGGGGTTGGCATTGGAAGCGGTGAGAATCGTGCGGTAGATGCAGCAAAGGCAGCAATATCCTGTCCCCTTTTAGAAACTTCCATTGATGGTGCGCGGGGGGTCTTAATTAATATAACTTCCGGCAAAAATCTCGGGCTTTTAGAGGTTAATGAGGCTGCAGAAGTTGTTGCCCAGTCAGCAGATGCTGAGGCTAATATTATTTTTGGGGCAGCCATCGATGACTCGTTTGAAGACAAAATAAGGGTTACTGTTATAGCTACGGGCTTTAAGGACAACAGTGAAAGGAAAATGCCTGGCTTCCGCAGGGATAATGCTGGCAGGAGCGCTGAAGCTGAGGACTTAGACATCCCTGCTTTTCTACGCTATAATATAAATAGATTCCCAACTAAAAATTAAAAATTGTTTAATTAACATTAGCAAAAACATTAAGGTTGTGCCTTAGTGTTTTTTTATTGTTTTATAAATGCCAGAATATGACAAAATTTTTTAGGCTCTAGATATATAATGGGTCATATAAAGATGTAAACGCGCATAAACATGATATGGTAGATGCGTTTTTAGGAAAAAATGACAGGTGATTAATTTGTATTTGGACCTGCTTTTTCTGCTGAATCTGGCGGTCAACTATTTTTTATTACTACTAACCGCACATATTTCTGGAAGGGAGCCGGGATGGCAGCGTCTATTCTGGGGGGCTTTTTTAGGGGCGATATTCACAATCACTGTTTTTTCCCCACTTGCCCCTTTTACATTCTCAATTCCAGGTATACTGTTCTTAATTTTGGGTATAGTTTTTTTGACATTCCGTCCTGTTTGTCTCATAGAGCTATTGCATTATTTGGCCCTTTTTATGATTGTTACCTTAATGGCGGGGGGAGCCGTTCTTTCTCTTTCGTTATTTACTTGGCCGGTGCCACTAACTGTTTCTCCTGTAATTGAACCTTCTTTTGGGTTTCTTATATTTGGTTTGGCGTCGTTATTTTTACTTGTCTATCTATTGAAACCATTTTTAGAGAATCGACGGTTGCTATTTCTTTATAATTTGGAGCTTACAATTCACTTCCAGGGGATTGTGAAAAAGGTTGTTGCAATTCTTGACACTGGGAATCATTTGCAGGAACCGGTTTCAGGACGACCGGTGATTATTGTTCACTATAAAGCTTTGGAAGAGATGCTACCTGAAGAACTTAAGCAGCTTTATCAGGGGAAAAATCACAATAAACTAGAGTATGCCGAACAATTATTGTCCCATTCCTCTTTTGCCTCACGCTTGCATATCATTCCTTATAACTCTGTCAATAACAGTGGTGGTTTTTTAATTGGTTTTCGCCCTGACCAGGTGCAGATTGAGGAAAAGGGGAGAAAGCTTCAGATTTTACGTAAAGTTATCATTGGAATTGGCGACCTCTCTGCTGGCAATGATGGGAAATATCAGGCCCTTTTACCACCAGGAATTGTAGAGACAACTGCCTTTTCTCAACGGTTGCAGCAAAATTTTTAGGAGGGGTGCAATTGTCTTTTTTTATCTCCAAAATAAGATTGACTTTTCGTTTATATTTTTTAAGATTATTCCGGTTTCTTAAGATCCATACCCTGCAGCGTATCTATTATATTAGCAACAGCGAGGCTCTGCCGCCACCCCTGACTAATGAAGAAGAAGGATTTTTGTTGGGGAAGTTAAAAAAGGGTGATAGTAATGTGCGGACAGTCTTGATCGAACGCAATCTGCGCCTGGTTGTCTACATAGCAAGAAAGTTTGAAAATACGGGAATTAATATCGATGATCTTGTCTCTATCGGTACAATTGGTCTGATCAAGGCTGTAAACACATTTGATCCGCACAAAAATATTAAGCTGGCCACTTACGCTTCGAAGTGTATTGAAAATGAAATACTAATGTTTTTACGAAGGAATAATAAAGTGCGGGCAGAGATTTCATTCGATGAACCACTAAATGTTGATTGGGATGGTAATGAGCTGTTGTTATCTGATGTTTTAGGGACAGAAAGTGATCTTGTTCTAAAAAATATTGAATACGAAGTAGATCGGCGCCTCTTGCAGCTGGCTATGAATAAACTTAGCGTTCGCGAACGTAAGATAATGGAGTTGAGGTTTGGCTTAGGAAACGGACGTGAGCTTACACAAAAAGAAGTAGCGGAACTGCTAGGAATTTCACAGTCTTATATCTCACGTCTGGAAAAAAGGATTATTAATCGGTTAAAGAAAGAAATTAAGAAAATGGAATAAAAAGCTTGATTATTAAATCTGACAACCCCCTTTACCTTTGTATAAAATAATATCTGCAGGAAATAATTAAAATAGCTATGCTTAAAAACCGGGAGGGGTGTCATCAAATGAATAAAGTTGAGATCTGTGGAGTTAATACTGCTAAGCTTCCGGTATTAAAAAATAAAGAGATGCGACAGCTATTTGTGCGCATGCATAATGGAGATGAACATGCTAGGGAAAAATTAGTAAATGGAAATCTGCGTCTTGTTCTCAGTGTTATACAGCGTTTTAACAATCGTGGAGAGTATGTTGATGATCTTTTTCAAGTAGGGTGTATTGGCCTGATAAAGGCAATCGATAATTTCGATCTCAAACAAAATGTAAAATTTTCAACATATGCAGTACCGATGATTATAGGAGAAATACGCCGCTATTTAAGAGACAACAATCCGATACGCGTCAGCCGCTCTTTGCGCGATATCGCTTATAAGGTATTACAGGTAAGGGACAATTTGGCTAATAAACTTTCACGTGAACCCTCGATCAGTGAAATTGCAAATGAGTTAAAGCTAACACGAGAAGATATAGTTTTTGCTCTTGATGCTATTCAGGAGCCAGTCTCTTTATTTGAGCCAATTTACCATGATGGCGGCGACCCAATATTTGTGATGGACCAAATTGGCGATGAGAAGAATTTAGACGAACGATGGCTGGAAATTTTGGCGATCAAAGAGGCTCTAGAGAAACTAAATAAACGTGAAAAACTTATTCTAACCTTGCGTTTTTATAGAGGGAAAACACAGATGGAAGTTGCAGATGAAATTGGCATCTCTCAGGCACAGGTTTCGCGCTTGGAAAAGGCTGCTTTGGGACATCTTCGCAAACATATCCAATAAGGGTGGTGATAAATATGTTCCATAAGTCTGGCAAAAAATATAGTTTGCTTTTATTATCTGTTTCGCTCGCTGCCTACTACATAGTCAGTTTTTTCATAGCTCCTTTCCTGTACGCCGAGGAGATCTTTGCCTTTAACCTTAATAACCTCTCCCCTTTGCAAGCTGTTAGCGAACAACGGGAACACAACGGTTTGCAACAGATTGATGGCAAGATAACTTTAGATCTTCATGGTTTCGAACGTTTTGAAAAGGCTTTATGAATCAAAGATCGTTTAGTAGTCCCCTCCAGGAGAGTGAAGTTTGCAACTTTACACTTCTGGAGGGGTTTTTCTATGAAAAAAAGAATATTATTGTTAGTAACTTTGACTGGCGAAAGAAAAAGGAGGCTAAAAGTTATGGTCAAAATTTCAGATTTGCGCAACAGAGATGTAGTGAATGTTAATGACGGCAAACGCTTAGGTTTCATCCAGGATCTTGATATTGACCTAGAGAAGGGGATGATTAAAGCTTTAATTGTTCCGGCAGGGGGAGGACTTCTAGGCCGCTTGGGGGGAGCCAGGGAACATATCGTTCCTTGGGAAAAAGTAATTAAGATCGGTGTCGATACAATCCTAGTCGATCTGCCAGATCAGCCATTTCAAAAGACTAGAACAGTCAAAAACGATTATTAACAAAGGTAAATTTTTCTGGACGTACTATATATAGTGCTGTATAATTATTTTCAAAACAATATATAGGCGGAATGGAAGTAAAGGCTATGAAGTGTGTTTTTTGTGGCGCCCTAGAAAGCAAGGTTGTGGATTCTCGACTAATTCAAGGAGGAGAGGCAATCAGGAGACGTCGGGAGTGCAAAAGCTGTGAAAAACGTTTTACAACTTATGAAAAAGCTGAAGAGATACCAATTGTAGTTATCAAGCGCGACGGAAGGCGCGAGGTATTTGATAGGAACGAAATAATTAATGGTTTGCTTTTGGCGGGTCAAAAAAGACCAATTCCATTGGATGTTTTTAATTCTTTAGTGGATGAGCTAGAGCAGGAGCTTCGCAGTAGCTATAAATCTGAAATAGACACCGATGAAATTGGCGTTCTTATCCTAAGCAAACTTCTTGAGATAGATGAGATAGCATATGTGCGCTTTGCTTCTATTTTCCGCCAATTTAAAGATATCAATGCTTTTAAGGAGGAGCTTGAAAAGGTTATCTCTTTAAAGAAAAAGCTGGAAGGAGAATCTAGGAGGGACAATAATTTTGAAAGAGCAGCAACAGAGCAAGAGTGATACTAAGAATCTAACCCTATTTAAAGAAGTGCGCAAGAGGGATGGACGTGTTGTTCGTTTTTCACCGGAGAAGATTACTGATGCGATTTTCAAAGCAGCGAAGGCTGTAGGTGGGGATAATCGTGCCCTAGCAGAAGCTTTGACAGAAAAAGTGATTGCTTACCTGCAAATGAGCGGTTTCAACGGCCTTATCCCAGCCGTGGAAGATATCCAGGATGCGGTTGAAAAGGTGCTCATTGAAAATGGACACGCCCGGACTGCTAAAGCTTATATTCTTTATCGCGATCAGCGCACCAGGATCCGGGAAGCTAAATCTAGCCTTATGGATGCTGTAAAGGAGATTTTGATTGAAACAAACCGTGAGAATGCAAATATAAGCAATTCTCCCTCAGCAAAAATGTTGCAGATTGCCATGGCTGCCAGTAAGAAATACTACCTCAACAATTTACTTCCGGAGGAGTTTGCCCGGGCACATATTGACGGCTCTTTTCATATTCATGATCTTGATTACTACAGTAAAACACTTAATTGTTTACAGATTGACCTCAAAAAGTTATTGAAAGAGGGCTTTAGTACCGGATACGGGTATATCCGTCCCCCGCGAAGAATTTCTTCAGCCGCGGCACAGGCGGCAATAATTTTACAGAGCAATCAAAATGATATGTTTGGCGGGCAGAGTTTCCCACATTTTGATTATAGTATGGGTGAAGTTATCCGCGATCTAAAAGAGGTGGACGAGGAAGAAGTTTATCAGGCAATGGAGGGGCTGATCTATAACTTAAATACAATGCATAGCCGGGCCGGGGCGCAGGTTCCTTTTTCCAGTATAAATTTTGGAACCGACACCTCTCCAGAAGGACGGCTTGTTTCCCGCTGCCTCCTTAATGCTTTTAAAAGAGGGTTGGGACGTGGCGAAAATCCAATTTTTCCTAATCTTGTTTTTCGCGTTAAAAAAGGTGTAAACTTTGATAAAAATAATCCAAACTATGATCTTTTTCGTCTGGCTCTTTCTGTTGCATCACGGCGGCTTAATCCGACCTTTAGTTTTATGGATTCCAGTTTTAATAGAACATACGAAGAGGAAGTCTCTTATATGGGATGCCGTACGCGCACGATCGGTAACCGCCATGGTCCTGAAATTTCAGCTGGAAGGGGCAATATAGCCTCTGTTACGTTAAATCTTCCCCGTCTAGCTTTAAAGACGCAGAATATTGGTCTTTTTTTCGTGGAGCTGGATCGGCTTTTACGCCTTGCAGCACGCCAGTTGTTACACCGCTTTGAGATACTTGCACAGCAGAAAGTGAAAGATCTGCCGTTTCTAATGGGTGAGGGTCTTTATATGGGGTCGGATAAATTAGGTCCGGAGGATCCGGTTCGTGAGGCGATTAAAAACGGAACCCTAGCACTCGGAATTATCGGTCTTGCTGAAACCCTAATTGTTCTTAATGGCAAACACCACGGTGAAGATAAAGAATCGCATACTTTGGGTTTGAAAATCATTGATTATATGAGGCGCCGCGTAGATCAGTTTTGTGATGAGTATGATCTTAACTTTGTGCTCTATGCGACCCCGGCAGAAGGTCTTTCCGGTCGCTTTACCAAAATAGATCGGGTGTATTATGGCTCAGTTCCCCGGGTTACAGACAAGGATTATTATACAAACTCTTTTCATATTCCCGTCGATTGTGAGATACCATTTTTTGAAAAACTGGCCGTTGAGGGGGAATATCATAAGTTTTGCAATGCCGGTCATATCAGTTATGTGGAGTTGGATGCTCCGCCTATACACAACCTGGAGGGGGTAGAGATGATTATCCGTCAGATGAGCGCATCTGATGTCGGCTACGGCGGCATAAATTATCCACTTGATGAATGTGGCACCTGCGGATTTAGCGGTGTGCTCACTACAACCTGTCCTCAATGTGGCAGTGGAAATATAAGACGGATAAGGCGTATTACAGGTTACCTTTCCTTCGAAGAGCGTTTTAATGAAGCGAAGAGAGCTGAGCTTTCTGATCGCAGGCCCCACTATTATTTGAGTAAATTAGATTGAGGTCAGATAGAAGAAGGGTGTCTTATGCAGCTACGTATTGCTGGAATAATTCCCAATAGCTTAATTGACGGGCCGGGCATCCGCCTGGTTCTTTTTCTACAAGGTTGCCTTTTAAGGTGCCGTGGTTGTCACAATCCATTGGTCCAGGATCTAAATGGAGGGGAATTAATATCTTTAGACAAAATTTGGACAAAAATTGATAAAACAAGAGGCATAAGTGGTGCCACCTTT